>CACYRE010000001.1 GCA_902776735.1 uncultured Erysipelotrichaceae bacterium
AATGTAGACCTGTCTTCATCAGTTAAATCTACAGTTAAACTATTTACTAAAGATAGAGTTCCTCTAGTTACACCTGCTGGAGCTCCCCATTTTGTACTAACATCAGTTTTAGCATAAGTAGCTAATACAGCCATACAAGCTGGTATTCTTTGAAGATTTCCTTCATTATTATAAAAATCATTATAATAAACATCTGGGAAATATACTGCTAAACTTCCTCTATTGCTCTTAGAATAATTTGTAACCGCTGTAATAGCTTCATTTACTGTATTAGTAGGAATTGAAGTTAATACTATATAGTTATTTTTTAATCCAAGACTTGTTGCATAATTTACTATCTCATAATTTGTATATTCAGGAATAACTAATACATCTATATCAGCATCTGGTAAATCATATTTATCTAAAATTGTTTTTACACCAGAATTATCAACAGCTGTAGTATTACCACTATTTCCACTTGCAATATAAAAACTAAATCCATTAGTAAATTGAGCTACTGATGGAACTGGGTCAGATGCTGTTTTATCAGTAAATTCATTTGTTAATGTTATACCTAATTTAGCAGCATTTATTGAAGTAATTAGTTTCTCTAATGCAGCTTCTAGAATAACTGCTGTTGCAGTGTCTGCTGTGTAATCTTCTTTAACTGATATAGTATTTTTTCCTGTGATAGATGAAACGTCTAACCATAATTTATGAGCTGTTCCATCATATACTAATTTTATTTCTTTTCCATTAAATAAATCTGTTTTATAATCAGTTTTTACAGAGATTAAATCAATAGTATCATCAGAACTTGTAAATGATAATTTTCCTGTACCAATAGCAGCTTCACTTTCATTTGCTATTCTTGTAACTAAAACATAAGAATATGTCCTTAAATATAGTTGAAGTGCATAAGCTGATGGAACTGTATAATCAGATTCTCCAAATATTGCTTTAAATTGAGATTCACTTGTTATAGTTTCTATAGTTCCAATAGGTCCAGATTTAGTTTTTAAAACAACAGCTGGAACAAATGGTACAGTATTACTAGAAGCTAATAAAGTCTCTTCTCCTACATTGACATTTACTCTTGGTAAAGACATAATTTGTTACCTCCTTATTTTAATTCTTCAATCTCTATTTTTGGTTTAATTACTGTGAAATAATTTTCACTTCTTACAATAGCACCTTGTAGTTCTATTCCACAAGTGTACCTATACATTTTACCATTATTTACATAAGAGGTTAAATCAGAATTATCTATAATATTATCATCTATTTCAAAGCTAAATGCTAAATGCTCGCCATTATATTCTAAGTCTACTTGTTGATTTTGATATAACCAAAATAATAATTCTTGCATTACCTCTTCAGCTTCTATTCTAGAAGTAGCCCAAACTTCTATTTGGTAACTCATTATTATATATAGAAATTCAGCATTTTTTGCTAACCTCTTATTTACCCCTTTTAAACTTCCGTCTTCATTATAAATTGGAAGAGGATTTTGATAGTCTAATCCAAAGTGGTATGCAGGCATACCACTATTCTTTCTATCTATATAAATTGTATTTGCAGGATAAAAACTAATAAATGGAAATTTAAGATTATTTTTAGTTTGTTTAGTAGCATAAGCAAAAGCAGTATCTATAGGTTCCATTATTACATCTCCATTAAAGCATTCTTTTAATAAAGCTTTTAATGCTTCACCATATTTTGTAAAAGATGTATTCATTAGTTCTATCTCCTTTCTCTTAATATTTTATATAATAAATTCTTTGATATAGACATTAAATGTATTGGTTTTACATCTTGACCTCCATATTCTAAATATCTTAATATCATTGAATGTTTACCATGTTCTGGTGTAATTAAAAAACCATCTCTAGTTAGAGTTATAGTTCTTATTAATCTTTTTATATCTTCTAAAGATAAATCAAATTTTTCTTGAAATTGTTTTAATCCTAAAGATTGATTTTTATATAATTTCTCTAAATAAGTATCAAATATACTAATATAGACATTTCTTATAGTACCAGCACCCTGATTAAAATCCTTACAATCAATCAGTTTCATTAATTAAATCATCTACTCCAATAATTTTTCTATTAAAATATCTATTCTCATTAGTTGGGTCTTTTGGTGTAGGTACAGGATTTACTGGTTCTAATTGTTTTCTATGCGGAGCTAAATTACATATAAACATTGCTAAGTCATAATCAGTTGATACTCTTACTATATCAAATTTATTTGTCTCAAATGATTTTCCATCATGAGGGTCATTTCTTACAGATATTTCAAGTATAGCACCTTCAGATGGATTTATAGGATTATCTTCTTTATCTTTAAAAGTTAAATAACATAAAATAGGTTTACTTTCTGAATCTTCAGTATACCAACCATATTTTAATAAAACACTTTTTCTAGGATTTTCTACTAAATAATAAGATACTTCTACAGGTGATTTCCAAGTATAATATTCATCAGTATTTATTTGAGTTACATTATCTACTTCATATAAATACCCTGAACGACCTTGTAAATTAGCACCTTCTACAAAATTTTTTCTATACATTTCTATTTCTCTAAAAGATGGATATAAAGTTCCTCTAGGTTTTTTAGTAGACATAGTAACCTCCTTTAATTAATCACTCCAATTTCCATTCATACTTCTTAATTCCATAGACATTCTTTGTTCAGGTGTTACATCAATTTGAGCATTTAGTCTATTAGCAGCTTCATCAGCTTTATCATTTCTTTCATTCCAATCTGTTATATCAGCATATTCTCTTTCATAATCTTTATTTGTTTTATAATATCCTGTCTCACCTTTTTTAATTATGATTATAGAACAATCTGTTGGTAAAACTCCATAACACATATCAGGTAATTCTGATACAGGAACTAAAGCTTCTTTTAAGGATTTAACACAAGATTCATCATATTCTTTTAAACAATTTAAACTTCCTTCATCTAATGACTCATACCATTTATCTAAATATTCAGTATTATCTATTGCATTCATTAAATCTGTCCAAAAAGAATCTTCCATTCCATCATTTTTATATGACTGATAAAGCTCTTTTAATTTATCTTCATAATCTATAGCTCCACCTTCTTTTAATATTTCTTCTGACTCATTCTTTTTAGCTCTTACTCTAGATAAAATTTCTTTTCTTTCATTCTCTGAATCTTTAGCTTCTTTTTCATATTTATCAATATATTTCTTTTCTCTATCTAAATCGTCTTGAGCTTTTTTAACTTTATCTTCATAATATCCTAAATCTTTTCTACTATTATTTGCCCATCTTGTTTTTTCATCTCTATTTTTTACTGCATTTTTATAGTCATTAACATTTTTAGAAATTGATTTATAATTAGGTTTATCCCACGCATTTTGATGTTTTGAATAAGCATCAAATTCTTCAGCATCTACAGAAACTGAGTTATCTTTTTTTCCTACAACAGCTCTACTTGGTATATCTTTACCTTTACCAGCAAAATTAGAATAAACTGATACTTTTCCTTTATATGGTCTTTCAGAATCTAATTTACCTTTAAAATCAACTTTCTTTTTCTCATCTTTATTATACATTTCTGGAGATACTGATTTTCCAGTTTTAGTATTTTTAATATTATAAACTTTTCCATCATATTCTTTAGTTTCATATCCAGCAGCTTTAATTTTATCTCTATTCTTTCCTAAATTAGGATTAGCAATAGCTTTATTGATTTCAATATTATTTTTATTAATCTTCTCGTTTAATGAAGATTCATTTAATTTATTTAAAATATCAACTGTACTTTTATTCATTATTATCCTCCTATATTATTTTATAATACAAATATTTCTCCCAACAATTGAGCTTCTAAATTAGCTTTTTCAGACGCTGCTTCAGATAATAATTGTGCTGAATCTAATGTGTATGGACTTCCTTCAACATTAAATTTTCCTCTTATTCTTCCTAGCATTTCTTTAGTTAAAGCTAAGCAATATTCTTTAACCCAAGAATAATACATTGAAGTATCTTCTACATCTGAAACAACTGTTGGTCTTACTAACATTTCTATAAGTACACTATCATTATAATCATCTAAATAAAGTGTATCACCTATAAGTTTATAATTCATACCTGTTTGATACTTAAGTTCATCCCATAGCATTTTATAAGACGTATATGAAATAATTCTTTGTATCATATTTGTATCAAATAATATAACTCCTGTACCTCCAAAAGCATATTCTTGAACAGACATTAGTTCATTATTACTAGTATTATAAACTTTTTCTATAGTTAGAGGATGATGATTAGATAAATCTATAACTTTACCAGATGCTTGAACAAATCTTTTTCCTTCATAATAAGGAGCTAATTTATCTAAAGTCATTGTAATTAGTTGCTGTATATCTTTCTTTTCTACCTCAACATCTACCCATGAAACACCTAACTGAGTTTTCACATATTTTAAGACATCTGCTTCAGTCATAATTTACCTCCTATTTAGATTTTTTTCTAGATGTTTTTCTAGTACTCTTTTTAACTGTTTTTGTTACTTTATCTTTTAAAGTCTCTTTTGGTTCTTCTGATTTTTTTGGTTCAACTGATTCTTCGACTTTTTTATTTTCATCTGAATTAGGTTCAACTGGTTCTTTTGGTTCAACTGGTTCTTTTGGTTCTTCTGGTTCATCTATAATAGGACCGCTAGACTTAATCATTTCAGCTTTTAAATCAGCCATAGTCTTAATAATACCAGATTCATATTTAGGTTGCATACGAGGAGCAACTGTATTATTTAAAGTAGTTAAATCTATTACCTTATAACATCCATCAGATTTTCCATTAAGCTTATGTTCTAACAATAAAGGTTTTAATTGTCTTAATGTTTCAACTCCGTTAACATCTAATCCTTTAACAAATATATTTCTTCCAGAATAAATAGTTAATTCACCATATCTAGGAAGATGGAAAGTAAAACTACCTTCACCTTTAAATGAAAGAACAGCATTGTATAAATTTTCCATTTAATTTTCCTCCTTCTTTAATTTTAATGGATTTAACTCCTAATAAAATATATAAAAAGTTAACAAATAAAAAGAACCGATATTACTATCAGTTCTTAAGATAATAAATTATATATTTTTCCATATATAAGTTGATTGACCACTATCATATATTTCAACAAATCCATATTCTTTCATTAATTCTTCGTTAGAAGTACCTTTACCATAATTCATATTGAATAATTGGTCAAATCCTCTTTGTCTTAATAAATTATCAGTTATATGTCTTTCTCCATTAAACCAATGTTTACTAGGTCCTCCAAAATCTTTTAATTCAAAACCTAAAAATTTATATATATTACCATCAAATTTACTATTATCACAATATGATATAATAGATTTAGGCTGATATACTTTTATAAAATATTTAAATAATCTACTAGCTCCACCTATTACTTTATAATTAGATTTAGTGCATAATCTTAATAGTTCATAATTATATTTCTTATTATACCTAGGTTTACCAAAAGTCATAATTTCAACTAATTCATCTTTATAATATAGACCTAATCTAATATCCTGACCTTTACAAGTATTTTGTAAATGATATTTATTTAAAAATTCTGCACAATCTTCTAAAGATACATCTTTTATAATACATTTTCTTGCATATATTTTTTCTTTTGGTTTTAAAATTCCAATTATTTTATTTATATCATCCCAATCCCATATATGTATACATCTATAGTTATTATCTAAAGCTAATTTAGTTTTTTCTATATGATAATTGTTAGATAAAGCAGGTTTATTATAATTATTAAACCAACATGAAACTGTACTATTATGTGTATAAGTTGGATTTATTTCTATCAATATATTAGTATTTAATATATGCAAATCGTATGACTTTCTATCTAGTACAAATTCTAGCTCATTTTCTATATTACTATTATTTAATAAATTAGAAAAATTTTTATTTATCTTAGATATAGTATGACCGTTTCTATTACTTAAAAAATAATATGGAACTCCATATCTTTTCATCATTGTATCCTTAACCTTATTTTTTATTTCCTTAGATTTCATAGGTGAAGATACACCATAATGAATCATTAAAGATTCCTTTGATTTATCCAATAAAGCTGGAGAAGTAACACCATATATAGAATATAAAGTTTCAGTATGTTTTTTGCAATTATTATAATTTTCATCACCGTATCGTTCTAATTTAGTTTGTTTAGATTTTTTTATAGAACTATCTAATTGATAAGTATTTTCTACTCCATATTTTTCTAATAAAGTATCTTTCCTTTGTCTTTGAATCTGTTTACTATCTTTATTAAATCCATAATTCTTAATTGCTCTTTGTATAGTTCTAGATGATATTCCCATTAAATCAGCGGTTTCTTGAATATTATAATTTTCTTCAATATAGTATTTATATAATAAATCTCTATTTACTTCTATCTTCTTCATAGTTAAAAATCTCCTCTATATAATTATATCATATTTTTATTAAAATGTAAAATAAAGGTCAGAGAATAAACTCTGACCTAGTGACACAATTTTAAACTTTAATTTTTAACTATTGATTTACTTCAGTAATTAAACCATTACAGAAGAACTCAGGAGCTACTAGTTTCTTTCCATAACTTGTAGCATATCCTTGATGTCCATAGAATGTACTATCAAGAATAAATTGAGTAGCTGTAATAGGCATATAAGGAGCATATACATAGCCAGTATCTAATGTTACATCTCCTCTATAAACTATAGTAAATTTATTTGATGGATAATATGGGTTTTTAACAATCATAAATCTCTTGTTTAATGTACCCATAATATGTGGTCCAGCAGTATTTAAACTTGGAGCAGCTACGAATTTATCCATTGTTTCAATTATATTAGCAGCATTTTCACCAACTATAACTATGTTTGGTGTAACTCTTCTAGTTTTTTGATAAACTTTATTAGCACCAGCTACTAATACTTGATAGAATGATTCATAGTGGTCATGTTTATTAATACCAAATGGAACAGGCATATTGAATGATACAGACATTGTTGTACCAGAATTTCCTAAATCATTTAGAATTTCACCATCAATCTCAGCTCTGATTTCATCAGTTGCTGTAGCTTGAAGTAATGTTTGTAGGTCAATATTTTGTGTAGCACTTAAATCAAAAGCTGCATCCATAGAGAATCCAGTTTTTAATTTTCTTGGTCTAGCTGTAATTGTTACATCAGCTATAATTGTTCTAATAGCTGGAGCATTAACTGGAGCTACTGATAAATCTTGTGAATAACTTACTAAGTTTTCAGTATTTATAGTTGTTCCAGAACCTAAAGTAACAAGACCTGTTGCATAATCAACAGTACCACCATCTGATAGATTTCCTTGTCCATTATCTGTAATTTCTACATCAGAAGCATTTTTGAAAGATATAGAACCAGGAACTACTGGTAACCAAGATAATGTGAATGAACCATCAGATACTACAACTTCTTCATCTTCAATATCTTCTTTAGAATAATTGAAAGCATTAGGTATTTTATCAGCATCTGGACCTACTTGAATATAGTTACTTATATTATCTCCTACAGAAATTCTACCTCTGTTGCTATCGTATACATGTTTCATGTAATAAACAACACCAGCTTTTTGTTTTAAAGGTTGTACAGATACAACTTCTTCAGCAACTAATGTAGGCATAACAGCTGCAACTAAGTTTAAATATTCATTTTTCTTTGCAATATCAACTACTTGTGTTCCAGCTTCTGTTAATATTTTTGGCGCGTTAGCATCAAAACATTTAGAAACGTTTTCTAACATTACTGCTAAAGAAACTTTTCTTTCATTATCTAAACCGTTACCAAAAGCAGCTGATTCTTTCAAAGCTTTATCAACAGCAGAAATCATTCTGTCATGTCTTTTAACTAAAGCTTCTCCTTCTTTTAAAGCAATTTTATCAACTACCATTGAAAATTTCCTCCTTTTAAAATTAATAATAGAATATACATTCTATATTCTATCTTCTAATTATGTATATAATGAAAGTGTAAAAAATGCTCATTTTTTATGCAAAAATAAAAAATAAGGTAATAAATTATATTACCTTACTTATAAAAATGTCTTAAATCTTATTCTGGTGAATATTAAAATTCAATGCTGGCTTCATCTTTAATAGCTTCTCTTAAATCTCTTTTCTCTTTAGCTCTATTATAAGATTTTCTTGCTTGAGTAATAAATTTTTCATAAGACAAATCTTTTGGTTTAGATTCATTAATAGCTTTTTTATCATCTTCTCCCAATAAAGCAAATTGTTTTTTATATTCTTGAAAAATTTCATTTAATCTTTTTTGAACTTCTATTGGTTGTTTATGAAACCAAGCATGATTTTCTGCAGATAAAATTGCACCATTTTCTTCTGTTGATTTTCCACCATTTCTTTTTTCTAATATATGATGATAAGTTAATTGTTTCATTCTTTTATATTGACCTTTTGAAGTATATCTTCTAGGTTCATTATCTAGTCTTAAATGTAATTTATCAATCCAACATTCAGCACCATATTTCGCTATCATTCTATTCTTAATATGTTTATTACTACTCATTAACAATACCCTCTATTATAAATTTTCACTTTGTCTAATAAGTTTATCAATTATATCAGTAGAATGTCTTTTTTCTTCTCCTTCAGAAATAAATTTAAAATCAGTTGTTCCTTTAAGTCTATTTTCTATTGTTCTATAAGAATTTACAATATCTTTAATTTGACTTTCTGTTAAAGTATTAATACCTTCCATTAATTCAGATTCAACCATAACTGGTCTTGCTGCAGCAACACTTGGTCTAGGAACTAAATCAAATGTAAAAAATTGATAATCATCTGGGTCTACACTTCCATCTGAATTAACTGAACCAGCTCCTCTTGAAGATACTCCTATACTAGAACCATATTCAATAAGTTTATTTATGATTTCTCCAGCTGGAGTTGGAAGTAAATCTAATTCTCCCATAACTGAATCATTTTCTATCCATAATTTATTAATAGCATGAGATACATTATTTAAATCTATTTCAACTCTATCATCAAATGGGTGATTAGATTCTCCAAATAAACATTTAGATTTAATCATTTCATTTACATATTCTGAATTTATTACTTTCTCCCATAATTCTCTAGGATAAACTCTACCATTTCTATTAGGTTTAAAATCTGCAACAATTCCTCTTATTCTTTTTAAAATACCTGCTGGTTTTTCTTCAACAGCTTCAAATAAAGAACTTGTTAACTGCTCATTTAATATTTGTTTCATAATAATCTCCTTTCTTAAATATTAATATCTAAATCAATATTATCTGAATCATTCTTTAAATCTTCTATATTTATTTCTTCACCATTAGGACCTGAAGCCCCAATAGATAAAATTCCTTGAACTTTTTCAGCTACTTTAATTATATAATTTTTAGCTCTACTCCATTCAACTTGTTCCTTAATCTTAGGTTTAATTCCATTTGTTTCAACAAAGCAATCTTTATCACTAATATAAGTCATATCTATATTTATTACTTTAAATGTAGTATTTTCGGTATTAAATGAAATATTAGCCATCATCATAGATTCTTTATTATTTATATCTTGTAATTTATCTAAATATAAATCAAAATCATTTGATGCTTCTTTTATAGAATTAGCTGATTCTTCTTCAGGTGAAATTTCTTCATCAGGTTCTTCTTGATTATTTATTTCAGCTTGTTGTTTTGCTTTTCTTTCTTCTCTTTTCTTTTCAAGTTCAGCTTTCTTTTTATCTTCTTCCGCTTTAAGTTTTTCTTCTTTTTCTTTCTTTTCTTTTTCTAAATCTTCTGGTGTTCTATATCCTAGTTCATATAAAGTTGCATAAATTAATCCAACACATTCATTTATATCATCTAAATTTAAAACTCCTATTTTTGAGCCTCTACCTTTCCAATAAATAGTAGCAAATATAGCATTATCATTTATATAATCTTTTAATTCAACATGATTACTAGAAATTTCCATTTTTATTCTATCGTCACCTAAATCTCCAGCATAAGTATTTACTGTAGCACTACTATAAACTGGGTCATTGTACATTATAAGATTCATAGAAGATTCTCTTAAAGCAGGAAACAATTTATTAACAATATCATTAATAAATTTATCTAATTTTCTTACAGCCATAATCTACACTCCTTAAAATTTTATATCCATTTTATTTATTATCATATTACATATATTATCTAAATTTGGTTCTAATTGAAACCAGCCATCTATCTTATTAAAATTATCTTCTTTAGAGAATAATCCACCTGCTTGAAATTCACGTTCAGATTTACTCCAATAGTGATACATTAATTCTCCCTTTATATAGTCTTTAAAAGAATTATAGTCTGTAACTGGTTTCCAATTATCTTTCGCACCTTTTCTTATTTTCTTAGCTATTTCTTCTGGATAACCACTCCATCCAAAAACATTATGCATTATCATTCTATCATTATTAAAATCATATTGTAATATATACCATTCTAGTTTTACATTTTTTATCTTCATAATTTACTACCAACTTTCTATCAAAATCCTAGATTTTTAAAATAACTCTTTACATAATCTATATCTATCTGTAATTCATTAGCTAAACCTTGTACTCCATCTACTCCAAATTCTTCAGAAATAAAATCATCTAATGACATATTAGGGTCAGTCTTTGCTGTTCTTTCTATTTCAGCTCTTAAACTTCCTTTAATATCTTCATCATCTAGAAATTTATTTACTCCAGCTTTAGAAGCAAAATAATCATTCATATAGCTATCATAAGTTTCATAATTAATTCTATTCTTTTTACGTTTAGCATCACCCATAAGTCTAGCTTTATGAAAGTTATTATATTGTTCTCCTGCTATATATTTCATCCAGTTATCAGAATCACTAGTCATTTGCTCATATAAATTTCCTGATTTAATTAAATCTACTACAGATAATAGATGCTTACATAAAGCTCCTTGTAATCTAACATTATTTAATTGTGGAGCTCTAGTTTCAGGTTCTGAACCATAATCTCTGGTATAAGCCATATATTTAAATGCCCAATACAAAAATGCTGGACAATCACAATATATTTTTATATCTTCTTGTTCTACTAATTGTTTAATTAAATCTGAATCTATTTTTTCATCTTGTAATTTTGAACCTAAATCTGGAACTTCCAATGTTTGATACCAATAATTACCTGGACTAGTTTGACTTGAAGTTCTAAAATTATAAATTCCAAACTTACTAATACCTATATAATCAGTATTTACAAAATCAGCTCTATCTGCTAATTTAGGGGTTTGACTTCTAGTTTTCTGTTCTAACTGTCCAAGTCTAGCTTCATTTAATTTTTTTCTATTAAAATATTTTAAATTTACTTTAATAGAATTTTTATTTGACCTATTTTGTAATGACATTATATCTCCCTTCTAATTATATAGCTCAGAAACTTATCAGAATAAAATCTGACAGTATTTCTGATACTAGCTATATAATTTTATTATTTAAAATAATAAACTCATCTATGTTAATTCTCGTGTTTCATTTGATATTTCATCTTCAGTATTTTCTATATTATCTTCGTCAGACTCTTCACTATCAAATTCATTTTCTGTTTCGTCTTCATTTGATTCGTCATTATCTAAATCATTACCTGGTCCTGATATAATATCAGATGGACCTCCACCACCAAAACTTGGTCTATCATTTTTCAAGTCATTAGGATTTCCCTCTGTAGGTCCTTGAACAGGCATTGATTTTTCATCTTCTAATATTTTATCTAGTAGTACTGAACCAAAATACTCTTTTATTAATTGTTGTCTTGTTTTTTCATATCCTTCAGAATTAGCTGCAATATCTACTCCTAAATTACTTAAAGTTTCTAATACATTTTTTAATGTATCCATCTGTTTTTGTTTTAAATCAGCTCTAGACACATCTTCAGCAGAATTTACAGAAGTAAATACTATTTTAAAATCTGGTAATTCATTAAATGCTTTTTCAGTTCTAGTAAACTTAAGATATAATAAACATAAATCTTTTAATCCTTCTGCAACAATTGATTGTATTCTAGTAATTGTTCTACTATATCTTATATCCATTCTTGTTAAAGAGGTGTCTCCTATACCACCTGGAAGACTTTCTGTAAATCCTAAGAATGGAGCGGGTATTCTTAATCCAGCAAATAATTTATCTTTAAAATAATCTAAATCTACAGCATCATGAAGATTTACATCTCCTCCTACTGTTTTAACATCTATAACTCCAACACCACTTCTAGTTGGTATAAATATACTATCACCTAAAGGTACTTGAGATAATGAAGAATTATAGATTTTTTCTCTAACATCTACAGTTTCATCCATTTTTATTTTATTTTTTAGTCTCTCTAAAGTTTCTTTAGTCTCTTTATTTCCTTTATTACCAACTTCAACGGAAAATATTCTATATAATATAGAACGAGTCATACGAGTTAATAACAAAATATCTTCTAAAGCTGCTAGAACTTGCCAAGCAACCATCGCATTTTCAATAAAAGCTTCTCCTCTTTCTAAAGAAAAATGTTTCTTTTTATCTGCTGCTTCTCTAAATCCACCAACTTCAAAAGTAACTTTATGTTTTCCAGTATTATTTGAAAAATTAACAATTCTATCTGGCCTAATATATTTATCTGGATTATCTCTGTCCATATATGCAATTAATTTTTGTTTAGAAGTTAATTCATAAATATTAGTTCCATGACCTATCTCTTCAGTATACCATCTACCTTTAACCATATTTTTAACATCTATTAAATTATCTTCTTTTAAAGATTTACTTTCTTTAATAATCTTTGTTCTATTTTTATCATTTGCTTTTCTAATACTTTCAAATATTGGACTTTTAATATCACAAATATCTTCTCCACTACTTTCCCAGTCTACTTTAAAATCATCTTTATAAATGCTATTATTTCCAATAAATTCGTTTTCAAATAATGGAGTTATTTTACTAGTTAATTTTTCAAAATCCTTTTTTGCAGATTCTTTTAATTCTAATTTTTCATCTGCTAAAGTATCTGCAAAATCTAATTTAACTGGACAATTTCCATAAGAAAGCATTCTTTTTATTATAGGAATTAATTGTTTTTCCATTCTTAAATCAACTTTTAAAAATCTATCTAATTCCATAGATAAACCTTTTGATAATTTTGACTCAACTGTATCATCTGGAGTATCTACTTCAATATGAAATATTTCTTTAGACTGTGGGTCTCTTTGTAATGAATCTTCAGTCCACATATCTATTGCTGATGATACAATAGAATCTTGTAGCATTCTTTCTATTAAAGTATCATTATTAGTATAATTAGAATCTAAAATTCTCATACCTTGAATAAAATTATACATACTAACCCCGTTAGATGTATTAGTTCCAGCATATTCTTTTAAGTAACCTGCAGAATCTACAGGTTTTTCTTTAGCTTTTCTATTAAATAAAGGCATTATAATCTCCTTTCTATTTAAGTACTCTACCAATTTTAGGTTTAGTTCCTAAAATATCTTCTAAATAATTTATTTTATCTAATAAATCATAAAACTTTCTTGATTTAATTTCATTATTTTTATCATTATAATTTGATAATTGTTTATAAAGTCTATCTAGATAAACCTCTAATTCATCTTTTGATTTATTTGACATTTGGTTTTGCCATAATTTATCTATAGATTCTGTTATTAAATGGTCGTTGTAATAAAAATTTGCTAAATCTTGAGTTAATTCTCTTTTAGTCCATCCGTTCTTCTTTAAATCTATCGAAATATTTCTGATAAAAGTTGCCTTTTCTATTATAAATAATATTTTCAGCTGATTCAGTTTTATCATCTTTACTTATAAATTCATTAATTTCTTCTTTAGTTAAGAAATTATTCCAGTCTATACTAGCTTTTTCATTTAATATATTACTAATTATATTTTGACCAATATTCATAACTTCCTCCTTCTATAATAATATATAACTTTTGTACATTCTACACTTCAAATAAAATATCAATATCTTTCTCAACTAATTGAGTTAAGAAAGCATCAGATTTTACAGCATTATATAAACTTCCAGCAACAGAGTCTGATGTATCTTTACCACCTCCAGATGGATGGTCTACTTTCCTTCTCTCCCTTAAATGAACTAAATTAAATAATTCCTTTTCAAATATTTCATTATATGGAAATTGTACATTATTTTCATATAAATAATCTACTAAAAGTAAATATGCTTCATCTGTTTTATCAACAGATTGATATTTTACAGGAAAATTAGCTTTTTCTAATTCTTGCATACTTTCTTGAGATTGATACTGGTCATAAGAAATCATTCCCCAATTTATTCCTTTATTTTGCGAAAGCCATGGAATTAAACTTCTCACTTTCGCTATATCTATTTTAGCTGGAGGTCTTGGTGGTATTATTGTAATAATAAAATCAAACTTTACCTTTAG
Source organism: uncultured Erysipelotrichaceae bacterium (assembly GCA_902776735.1). GTDB lineage: Bacteria > Bacillota_I > Bacilli_A > RF39 > UBA660 > UBA3789. The sequence goes on from CACYRE010000001.1 coordinate 14,517, forward strand.
TGTTACAGTTTCATCATCATTTATTATAATGTCATCTATAAAACAGCTTGACATTCCATAATGGTCATTAGCAATACCTTGGTCACAATGCATAAATCTTAATTTTTCTGGTTGTTCTGGTTGCCACTTAGAATTAATATAATCTTGTGGTTTAGTTTCTAATTTTGTTGAAATTATAAATGTATCTTTTGTAAAAGCTGGAATTTCTGGAATATATAAAGCTTGATTAAAATGTTCTTTACTATTAAATAATTTTCCTTGACCTGCTACAGTCATACCAGCAATATCCTGAATTGATTGTAATAAATTTTGTTTAAAATCAGTTAAAAAGTCTATAGGAACTTCTACAATTTGGTTTCTTAATTCTATTGGAATAAATTCTATTGCTTCTTTAACTGACATTTCATCGACTCTATCCATTCCTAAAGAATCTAAAATATTATTTACCTCTATATAACTATCTAAAATAATAGGGTCTATTTCACCAGAACCACAAAATACATAAAATCTCTCTTTACTATAATTCTGTGGTTTAACATCCCAAGTTCTAGCATTTACTACATAAACATGTGGGTCTCCTTCTGTTTCTTTTAATCTTTGATTTGTAAATGAACTATCAAATGTTGTTGAAGAAACAAGTATACTCATAGAGTGATTTTCACCGTTAACCATAAAACGTGATTTTCCGTCTATTTCTTGTTTCTGTATAAATTTGTTTAGCTTTATCTTGAACTTGTAAAGCTTCAGCAGTTATTTTTTCTGTTTTACTATAAAAGTTTGCTTCGTCAAGTACTGACCCAATTAAGTTAGTTCCTATTGTATGTTGAGTTCCAGAAGCAAATCTTACCATCATATTAGACTGAGGCCAAACAATTTCACTATCTTTCTTTTGATTTCTTGTAAAATGGTCTTGAAAATATGGACAATTATCTATCATTTCTTTTAATTGTCCATAACCAGTTAATAATGCTTGTCCTAAATTTAAATTAAAATAAGCCATCATTATTTTAGAACTTGCCATTAAATTAAATAAAGCTGGAATATTACTATAGCAAGACAATTCATATATTCTTCTTAAAAGAATAATATTAGCTATGGTCGTTTTACCAGTTCCTAAACCTCCTGTCAATATAACCTCATTTATTTTAACAGGATTATTAAATATATTTATTATATGTTGTTTCCAATATGGATATATAGATAAAGCGTCTGGACCTACATAATATTCACTTTCAATCCATTCTTCTATAGGTACAATATCTCTAAGTCTAGCAGACTTCTTTTCTTCATCTTTCATATCTATTAAAGTATTAACTAAAGTTTCTAATGAATTTTGCTGCATAAAAATCTCCTCCTAACATCTAATAAAATATATAGAAAGGAAACATAAATAAAGACTAGATTTAAATCTAGTCTTTAATAAAATTTTTATTTAATGCTTGAGTTACAGTATTACTTATTAAATTTGCTACAGTTAATGGACCGACTCCTCCAGGTACTGGAGTAATAAATCTAGTTTCATTATATCCAGTTTCTTCCAGTTTTTCCCAATATTCAACTATATCATTATAATTACAATCTCCACATAATTTTCCATCTACTTTATTTATACCTACGTCAATAATACACATACATTTAGATGTTAAATATGAACTATCAATATAATTAGCCTTTCCTATAGCAACTATAACTATATCAGCATTAGAAGTGTAAAATTTTAAATTTTTAGTCTTACTATGACATATAGTAATAGTAGCATCTTTATTTAAAGCAGCAAGTGCCATAGGTTTACCAACTATATTACTTCTTCCAATAATAACGATATTTTTTCCTTTTAAATCAATATTATAATAATTAAATAAATCTAAAATACCACTTGGAGTACATGGAATTATTTCATTATATCCTGAAACTAACTTACCTAAATTTTCAAATGTAAAACCATCAACATCTTTTTCAGGTGAAATAAATTGTTCTATCCCTTCTAAATGTTCTGGAAGAGGTTTTTGAACTATTATTCCAGTTACAAAAGGTTCAGCATTTATTTTTTCAATAAATTGTATTGCGTCATCAAATTTTGTATCTTCTGAAAATTTATAATGTTGAAAATTGATTCCTACTTTTTCACAAGCTTTCTTTTTATTTTTAATATAAACATTAGAAGCTTCATTATTACCAATTTGAATAACTACTAATGTAATATTATTTTCGTGTTCTATAAGATTTAAATTCTCTTTTAATTTATCATATATGTTATTTGCTAATTCTTTTCCATTTAATTGAACTATCATATAATAATCCTTTCTAATTAGCTAAAGCTTTAATTATAAAACATATTCCGTAAGATGGTGGTCTAACATCTATTGTTTCTGTTATTGTTTTATGTGATGGATATGTTATAGTCATTTTTCCACCTGAAGAAGTAGTACCCGCTTCTTTTGTATAAATACCATCTTTATATCCATCAACGTCAGCTAGTGTTCCATTACCATAATTACCTCCATAAAAACAATGAGCATAAGCTGCATATTTTATAGTGCTACTTCCAAAAGTTTTACCACCATCAACACCAGGAGTAGCATAATATTTACCACCTGGATTAACACTATTACGGTCAAAACCTCTCGCGTTTAACTCATGAGTATGTTTTCTTAATGGTACTGTAAAATCTTTAGAATCTATTGAATGTTCTGGAGTTATTGATAATGAAAAGCTAGTACTACCAATTACTTCTCCTATATCTAATCCCGTATTACCATTTATATTCTGCAAAGCAGACCTACTAGGACTATATCCTCTTCCTGCCGGAATTACTCCTCTCATATCTGGTAAAGTTACACTTTGAGCGGTATCTGAACCAGATAAAGTTTTAACTAAATCAGGATAAGTAGATGCTTGAACGGTTTGACCCGTGCACTCTAACCACCCCGTTGGTATTGAATTTGTATGCCACATTATAATACCTCCAATTGGACAATCAGAAATATTTAATGCAGGACCGTTTACACTAACACTCATATTGTAAATCTCCTTTCAAACTATCTAATTTAATATATAAAGTGTTAGTAATTTATTATTATGATTTACCAGAATTCTCACAGAGACATTTATTTTTTATATTTAATATTTTTATCACCTAATAATTTATTTTCAGTATAATTATTAACTAACTCTTTTAAATCTATTCCTAAACTATCTTTTGCCACATTAATAATTTTATCAATTTTTTGAGTATTCTCTTCAACTAATTTAGTAGACTGGTCTCCATACATAGTTATGTTATTAATATTAGAAAGTGGGGCTGAAACTTCTTTTGCAACTTCTGGTAATATTTTACAAATCATTTCTACAATAGAAGCTTCTTTCATTTTAGCTTGTGCTTCTGCTTTCTTTTCTATTCCTTTTGCTTCAGCAATTCCTTTAGCTTCTATACCAGCAGCTTCAGCCTCTAATTTAGCTCTAATACCATCTGCTTCAGCTAATGATTTAGCTTTTATTGCTTCAGCTTCTAGCATTGCAGCTTCTTTATTTGCTTTTGCAAGTTCTATCTTAGCTTCAGCTTCTTGTTTTGCAGTTTCTAATGCAGCTTCAGCATTTTTTATAGTAACTTGTTTTTGTGCTTGTGCTTCTGTTTCTGCTTTATATCTTTCAGCATCAGCTTGTTTTCTTACTTCTGCATCCAATTGTTTTTCTTTTAAATTTACTTGTCTTTCTTTTAGTTCAGTTTCTTTTTCAGTTTTTACAATCTCAGCTAAAACTGTGTTTTCATTAATTAATTTTTGTCTTTCTGCTTTTTGTATTTCATAAACCGTATCTGCTTCAGCTTTCTTTTTATCCTGTTCAATTTGATACTCATATTGTTTTAAAGCTAAATCCTTATTTTGTTTTGCTATTTCAGCGTCGGCTTGTGCCTTTGCTTCATTACCTTCTTTTGCAGCATTTGCTTGCGCTACTTGTACGTCTCTATCTGCTTGAGCTTTTGCTATTTTAGCATCTTTTTGAATTTTAGATAAATTATCTATTCCTAAATCATTAATAGCGTTATTCTCATCAGTACAAGATTGAACATTTAAATTTACTATTTCTAAACCTATATTATTAATATCATCTTTTGCATTTTCTTGAATTTTTTGAGAGAATAATTGTTTATTATTAACTAATTCTTTCAAATTCATTTGTCCTATAATCTCTCTCATATTCCCTTCAAGAACTTCTCTTACATTTCTAGCAATATAATCTGAATCTTGATTTAAAAAATGTCTTGCTGCTACTTTTATTAAATCAGAATTATTTGGAATTCTAACATTTGCAACAGCATCAACATCAACATTAATAAAATCTGTTGTTGGAACTCTCGATGTCTTAATGTCTATTTGAATTAATTCTAATGTTAATCTATCTACCCTTTCAAAAAATGGTATTCTTAAAGAAGCTCTACCTATAATCACCTTAGGTTCTTTCTTTAATCCAGATATTAAAAATGCCATATCTGGTGGACATTTTACATAACTTAAAAATAAAAATATTATTAATAATAAAATAATAATTCCTATAATTATTGCTGTAATCATTTCTATAAACCCCCTATTCTACTATTTTCCAGTCTTCAGATAACATATCTGCTTGACTTGCTAGCCATCCAACTTGAACTCCTGATGTCCCAACAAATGCGATAGCTTTATTTCCCATTGTATCATGCTCAGCATTAATAATATCATTATTTGTATTCTTATAACTGATAAATTCTGCAAGTTCTATATATTGATTTTTACCATTCCATCCTTCTCTTTGAACTCGTTTACCATTTTTTAATGCTTCTAAAGCTTCTCCAAAATTCATATATAACCTCCTATAATAAAAATTGACCGTCTATTCCGGTCTGTCAATGTAGATTCTCCCAAACCTATACTAAAATAGATAAGGTTAGTAGTTCTGTGTACTTCTTCCTTTCGACCATCCATTTTGTAAATATGTGTCTAAATCTTCAGGTAGAATAAGTTTATTGGTTATTAAATTATTAACCCACATTTTACCTTTATTCCATGGAACTTTATGATACATAGGATTATTTTCGCCTTTTAAAGCTTTAGATAATTTAAATTTAGTTTCTTCGGAAATAGACCTACCTTTTTTTGATTTAGATATTTTAACTTTAGTTTCTTTAGAAAGAGACCTATCTTTTTTATATCTGTCTTTTTTAGGAATGCTTATTTCGCCTAAAGCATATCTAGACTTTAAAGTATTAGAAATTTTATTTTTAGTTTCTTTAGATATATTTTTACCTTTATTCCAAGGAATATAATTTTTAGTTCGTATTTTTGCAGCTTTAGACATTCTTTCTTTAGTTTCCTCTGAAAATTGTCTATTTTTTAAAGATTTTGATAATTTAAATTTATGTTCATTAGATAAAGCTTTACATTTTTTACCTTTATTCCAAGGAATTTGTCCTTTATGAGATAAAGATAATCTTTCTTTTGTTTCTAATGAATAACCATTTTCTTTTACAGCTTTATTATATCCAGACCAGCCTTCATTTTCTCCACCATAAGAATTATTATAATATTTATCACTTCTTACAGCATTAGCAGCTTCTATCCATTTTATTTCAGCTTTATCTAAGTCTTCTTGATTCGTGTTTACTTCTTCTAAAATTCTAACTTTAAAATTATCTTTTCCATATTTATTTAAAGCTTTCTTAAACTTAATGCCTGAGCCATAATAATTATTATCAAATTTATCAGACTTATGTTTACCTATATATTTCTTATTATTTATTAAATTAGTAGTTTCATATATGTAACCATACGTAGTTATAGTACCTCCTATAATTATATAATTTAGCTACATTTTCAGCTCCATCAAAGTTCCCGTGTACACCTGAGGTATAGTTATTGTTAGTATTTCCTATACAGTACATCAAAGACTAACTGCACAAACTGGCCCAGGGACCGTTATATCGGAGTCAATTAATACGTTTTTTCGTCTATCAATTTCTAATAGCTAGCCTCACTATCTTACTTTATCAAGATATATCCGAACCCCGGTGGAGGGATATATTGGATTTGAACCAATGATAAGAGTTTTGCAGACTCTGGCCTTAACCATCTTGGCTAATATCCCATCTTTTGAGTTTCATTAAATTTAATAACATTTTGTATAAACTCATTATTATATTGATTAGCTATAGATTGTACATCTTTGTTTAAACAATGACTATCCCAATAAGGTTTATCTTTATATACAAAAGTATGTGATGGATTTACTCTTGGGTCTAATATAAATAATTCTCTTAATTCTTCATAGTTAATATTCTCTTTTTTACATATATTATAGTATGCTTGACAAAAACTAACTTTAGTTGCTAAAAATGAATTTTCCATAAATTTAACTAATTCAGCTAATTTAGGTTCTACTATTCTAAAAGTATGTCTTCCATCATAACACGGTAACAAAGCTTGAATTATTTTAGTACAATCTTCTTTATTTCCACCTAATATAGTAAAATCAAAAGAATAATTATTACAATGTTTAGTTGCTCCATAATATTCTGGACTAAATACAATATGTTTATTTAACTCTTTATTTAATTTATCAACCGTTCCTACTGGACATGTTGATTTTATACAATAAATATCACAATCATTTTCTAAAATAGCATTTTTAACTTCTATAATATTAACTAGTCCACCCATTAAAGGAGTATCTACACAAATAAAACCTATATCATATTTAATATTTCTCTTTGTATTTACTTCTGGTTTATATTTATCTATTATATCTGGATTTATGTCTTTTAATTCTTCAGCTAAATTATGACCTACAACCCCATATCCAATAATTAATATATTATTCAATATCATACTCCTAAATTAAATTATGTACAGGATTTTAATTTTTTAATTCAAGGGAGTCTCCTGTGTTTATACTCAACCTTTAGTTGGTCGCTATCCAACATCTGGTGGAATCTATCAGAATCGAACTGATACCTTCTGCTTGCAAAGCAGATGTGCTAACCATTATCACTAAGACCCCATATAATATCTAGGAGGAACCAAAGCAAACGTTATACTTTAGTTTTAGGTTAAAGTCGTAACCATATATTAACCTAGACATCATTTTGACTATCTCAGTTTACAGATTCGAACTGCTTCCTCCTTAGTTAACTTTCGTGGTTTTGACATACCCTAATTATTAACATGACTGGGAAATATAAAGCTCGAAGACGGGATTTGAACCCGTGATATTCTATATTAACTAGTATTATAGACGCCTCTCCTGATTATTTGTACACATAATTCATTATTCTGGCTTCTTCGAGAAAATTAAATACTATTTTATTCCTGAATTTCCAAAACCAGTTGCTCCACGATTTGTATTGAAATATTCTTCTTTAGTTATATTATGCTCTTTCAAGTAATCTTCTAAAGGAATATATTTAAATGCATAAGTCCTATAAACATTAACTGAACAAACTCTATCACCTTTGTGTACTTCAATATCATTATCACCATTATTTTGAATTAAAGCATTAATTATTCCTCTATAATTATTATCTACCCAAGGTTCTCCAACATCAATAGGAGACCCATAAGTTTTTCCTAAATAATTTCCACCTCTATTTACAGAATGAACTCCAAATCCTTTTGGTATTCCCATTCCTATACCTAAAGAAACTTTCTCAGCTGTATGCGCTTTAATTATTTTATCTTCATTTAAATAAGCGTCATATCCAATATCACCTTCTTTTTTTCTTTCAGGTAATTTAGCGTCTTCAGTTTCTTTCCAAACTACAACTGGTACTTCTAATTCTTCTTCTAGATTCTCTTTAATTTTTTTCTCAAGAGTTTCTGTTCTTCCTAATAAAGTTTTATATTTATCATTTAAAGAATGAAATTCTGATTCTAGTTCTTTAATTTTTCTCTGTACGTCAGCTTCCATATTATTTTTCCTCCTTTAATATTTGTTTGTATTTATCTAATATAGCTTTTTGAATTATTTCTCTTGTAGAAGAATTTATTGGATGTGCAATATCCATAAATTCTCCGTCTGAATTCTTTTTACTAGGCATAGCTATAAATAAACCATTTATTCCTTGTATAATTTTAATTCCTTTTACTATAAAAGAATCATCTATTACAATAGACGCTATTCCAACTAATTTACTAGTTGTATCTAATTTTATAATTTCAGTATCAGTTATTTTCATCATTTACTCCTTTAAATCTATTATCTAATTCAGATTCAGAACATACAATACCACAACTTTTATGTCCCTGTGTACATTTTCCTTTTTGAACACAATCAGGACCTACTTGATTTAATATTACAGGATTATATTTTTTTAATTCCTTATATATTAAATATGCTATATATTGAATTTCTGAAGTATTTCTACCACATAATCTTAAATTTAAAAAATGACACCATTCTCTTAAATTTCCAGACATAATTAAATTATTTCTCATAGCATTTGGTAAAACTTGTCTTGCGACAGAATGGTCTATTCCTAAATTTATTAAATCTTTATAATAATTCATACTAGTATCTAAAGACTCTTGATATTTTTCTTGTATTTCTATTGGTTGATTTAATAATTCTATTGGAATCTCAAACCCACCGATTTTTGAATAATCTATATAATGTTGACTTCCTGATGTAAAACTAAATAATCTATGTCGTGTTATTTGTGCTAACAAACTTCGACTTGCTCCCTCAATCATAAAAGTATAATTAACATGTTCTAATATTGAAGTATGATTAAATTTAACACAATTATCTATTAAATTAGTATTTTGTTTTTCATAATCTAATAATTGACTAGCCACATCTTGTTTACCATTAAGTTTTTCAGAATAAGTAATTCTAACTAATCCACTTAAATATTCATCAGAATAATTTTCACTATGATTAATCATAGTAACTTTTATTTTATTCATTTATTAATCTCCTTTTTATAATAGATTCTATTTTTTCATAAAAATTAGACTCAAAAATATCTATTAATATTATATTATCTGGATATAATTTTTCTAATTCTTTTCCTATTAAATAATAATAATTATTTAATTTTTCTAAATTGTCATAAACCTTTTTAGTATCTCCTCTTTTATGACATCTACTAACTAATAAATTTAAATCAGAACTATATAAAATAAAATATAAAACATTTTTCTCATTAATTAAAGAAAATGTTTTTAAATGGTCTAATAATGAATTTTTAGGCATTCGATTATAAATAGTTGAATATACATCCTCAGATAAATTAAATCTATCTATTAATAAATTATTTTTAGAATCAAGAACTGTTTTATAATCTTCAAACATAATATTAGATTTATCTGAAAATTTAAATTTAATAGTATCATTAAAAATATTTTTTTCTAAATATTCTATAAGAGTAGATTTTCCAACACCATCTGGTCCTTCTAATACAATAATCATTATTCTTACTCCTTTTTTATATTATGCTCATTTAATAATGTTTCTATTCTATTTACAGCAGATTTAATCTGAGAAATTCTTACATCATATTGTTTAGCTAAAAGCTTATAAATTTCAGGTGATTCTCCTTTTTGTTTTATAAATGTATAAATTCGTATTTTTTCTAATAATTTATACAATTTTTTACGATTTGGAATTTGTATTTTTTCTCCTGCTAAAATATCTAATAATTCTAAAGTTAAATAATCATCTCCTATAATATTAAATAAAATTTGAAAAATATAAGAATATTCATTTGAAACTAATTTAATAAAAATATTCTTTTGTTCTTCTGTTAAATCTCTAAAAGCTAATAATTTTCCAACTTCAAACTCTTTATCATCTTTGTATGGATTAGCCATTATGTTATCCTCCATTAAATATTATCATTAGTTCATAAATATACCATAGTAAATTTCACCTAGTATTGCGGTTGTTACTAATGGAATTTCTTGTCCATTAAATAAACCGATTTTTCCTTCGTAAAGTCCAACTTTACTTAATTCTCTTAATATAATTGGTTTATAATCTCCAAACATATAATATTTACTAACAGTTTCTTCTACTAAATCTTGGCTAATATTATATTTACTTACTTCAATTTCATCTTCATAAAACAATTTACCTTTATAATAGTCATCCATTGTAATACTTTCATAACGTTGCCATGTTTGACTTGTAATAACTTCTAAATCAGTATGAGATTCTTTATTATGATGATACATATAATTAGTCATTGCATTTCTTACACCAGTGTAAATAAAAGTCCTTAAATTCTTAGATGGGTCATAATTACCAGAGGCCAATAATTCATAAGCTTTTAAATATCCTTCTTGCTTTAAATCCATCTCTAAATCTTGGTCTTTAACATAATAAAAATGTATTCTAAAAACAACAGTTACTATATTATGTATCATTGATTCTACACTGTTTAAATTATTCAATTAATCACCTCATCTCTTAACACTAGAAATATTTTTAACTAATATATACATAGCAATTTGAAACCTTTTATCTGAAGTAAACATTTCATATATTTTTCTATCATTAATTATATCAATTAAATTAAAAATTCTATCACCATAATATTTTATAATAGTTTGAAGATAAACATTATCTGTCATTTTTATTTTTAAGGATACTTTAATTACATCTAATACAAATTGTTCATAATCTCTTTTTAAAATATATAATGGGAAAGTTAATAAAGTTTCTATTATCTTTTCTATTAATAAATTATCATTTTTAAGAATAGCTATAGTAAATTTATAATATAATTCTTTAGAAGATTGATTTAACCTAATGAATTGTTCTTCTCCTAAAATTATATATTGGTCTAAAAGTATATGAGCATCTCTTAAATGACCACCACATCTGTCTACAATTATATTTAATATATTATCATTAATAGAAACTTGCTTTTTATCTACTATAGATAATAAATTATTTTTTATATTTTCTTTATTTATTAAATCAAATCTTATTTTTAAACTTCTACTTCTTATTGTAGGAAGAATTTTATCAATATGAGTTGTACACATTACAAAAAATATTCCAGAATTTGATTCTTCTAAAACTTTTAATAAAGCTGATTGAGCTTGTGGAGTCATTAACTGTGCTTCATCTAATACTATAACTTTATATCCTAAATTTTTATCAAAATAAAAAGTCTGTTTTAATTCTTTAATATCTGATACATTACCTGTCATTGCTGAATCAAATTCATCATAATATATTGTATTTTCTATATTACTTTTACAAAATTCACAAACACCACAATTATCTCCATCTTTAGTTTTATTTTTACAATTTAAAGCTTTAGCAAATATTCTAGCACATGTAGTTTTACCTGTACCATATTCTCCCTGTAATATAATAGATTTTGGAGCTGTATCTGGATTTTTAACTATAGATTTCAATAAATCTTTTACTAAATCTTGACCTGCTACATCTTTAAACTGTTGTGGTCTAAATTCCTGTGTAATCATTAATAATTCCTTCCTAACATTTTACAAAATTCATCCATACTAATTAATAAGTTATATCTATCTAATAGATAATATGTTTTTTGATTATTTATATACTGTAAAGTTATTATTTCATAATAATATTCATCTAAATCTTTTATTTTAGTTCCATATAAAATTGCTTCTAAATATTCTGAATCTGTAGGTTTTAAAAATCTTTTATCTAATAAATAATATCTTATTATATAAGGATGCCCATCTTTAGTTAAATATTTTTCTTTTGCAAAATGCAATAAACTATTGATATAAAGAAATAAAGGACTCATAACTAATTTCACCTATAGAATTTAAAATTTCATTTTTCACTTCTTCTGTTATATTATTTATATTTCCAAGTCTTACATGATTTATTATACTTTGATTATTTACTTTTTCATTATAATCTAATTCTAAAAATAAATAACCATTAGATTCTCTTAAAGATGCTACAGAAATATATGCAATATTAATAATATCTCCATCTTCTGTTAATATTGTAAAATCATACATTGCTTTATTAATTGATTTTAAAGCTATTATAGCTTCATCTGATGAATTAAAATCTATATAAATACAAGTATTTTCAGTATAAACAGTTAATCTGTTTCCTAAACCAGTTACTAATACTATATCTCTTGCTTTAATAACTGTATTTCCAAATCTAAAATTAGATACCATAAAAATCTCCTTATAAATATTATTATGCTATAAATTAAATAATTCTATTTGAAGTTTATAATCACTAACTATCTCTTCAAATTTAGAATGATTAGTAATATCTAGTTTAACTAAATCTCCAGCATCTTTTAAAGATATATCATGTTTTAACTCTGAAATCTTACATCCTTTTAATTGATATTTAGCATAGCTTTGTCCTTTTTTACCTGCTTCATCATTATCTAACATTAAAATAAATTTATTAGTTAAACCTTTTAACAATTCTACTTGATTTTTTGATAAATGACTTGTCATAATTCCTAATGTATTAGGAAATATAGTTGACATCATATCTCTATCTAAGTGTCCTTCAACTAATAATATAGTATCTCCATATTTGAAATCTTTAGATAATTTACCTAAACCATAAAAGGTTGACTTCATATTGCCAACCTTCATAAATTCTTTATTAGTATTAATACTTCTAAATACAATATTTATTACTTTATTAGCTATTATATTAGCCATCATTATAGCTTCTCCATGAAAAGACATAAATTGTACTAAATATTGTGGTATTTGTAAATTTCTTCCTCTTATAAATAATTCTCCTGAAGTAATTAATCTATAATTATCTGGTTTATATTTATAAGCATAATGAATATATGAAAACTTACTATCTTCTATTATAGGTCTTCCTAAATTAAATATTGCTTTTAAATTATCATAATTCATTAATTATTCTCCTCTATAATATGGATTTTTAAATGGTATTAAAGTGCCATCTTTTCTATAAATCTTATCATCAACTAATAAATGTGTCTCTTTTGATATTACCGCAAATGCATGGATAGTAGTTCTATTTTTATCTGGTTCTATTTCATTATTAAATACTTCTGGTTTAATATGATATTTTACTAATAAAATATAATCGTCTCCAAGTATATCTTTAACAAAATCATCTACATAAGTATTAACTTTATTAATTAAATTTATTCCTAATTTAATTAAACAATCCCTTTGTAAATTTGGTCTAATAGGAAAAAATGGAGTTCTTACAAGATTAAATTCATTTATTGAAGTAGCATAAATCTTTTTTTCATTTTTAGCCATATTACGTAAAACCTTATTACCTGTATAATTTATAATATTTATAATATTATTTTTACAGGTCATATCTATAGTAGGAACATTATGTAATTTTTCTTTTTTTGCAATTAAATCTATATCACATATAATATCTTCAATTTCTTCAAGAGTATATTTACTTTTATCTTTATCATCAATAGTCTGTTTAACTATATAATCATCAAGTAAAAGGTCATTTTTATCTTTATAAAATAAAAACATTTCACCATCATTTAAAATAGCACTTTTATTTAAAACAATAGAATTATAATTATTATAGTCATAATTATAATCTTCAAAAATATAGCCTCCTAATCGAGTCAATACATCAGCTACATTCTCGTCATTATATATATTTTCTGTAAATATATCAAATTCAGAATCATAGAATAGAGATTTTGAATAATCTGATTTATTAGTTTTTTTTCCAGTATGAACTAACCCATATAAATATTCAATATTACCAATTAAAATATCTCGTTTAACTCCTTCACTCAAATGTAAAACTATATCAGTCTCTAAATCTCTAACTTTATTATCTATAAGTGTTTTAACTTCAACATCAACTCTATATATTCCTACATCTTTTGTGAGACTAATTTTCTTAGGTTTCATTTTTAAATAAGCATACTTATTTTTATTTTTAATTAAAATAGGAATAGACCTTAAATTAGTTAACTTATATTTATTAAGATGCTTAAGACATAAGTCTACATATTTAAATAATACCCACAATGTATGATTCTTATATACATTATTTGTATTTTGAATATTTACTAATTCATTCATAGTTAAAATCTCCTTTATAATTAATTTTCATAATTCATTAAAAATATCTTTAATAATCCATTTTTAACAGTTACTCCTACATCGTCTAATGATATTTCTATTTTATCTACTCCAATAAAAGAATCTAAAAGTTTTTTAAATACACTAGCGTTTAAAAAAATCTCTTTTCCATATAATCTTCCTTTATTTAATCGTTCTATTGGAAAATTAAAATTAGAATTACCATTATTATTTAATATGCTTAAATTCAATTGATTATTCAAATATTTTAAACTTATTTTATTTGATGAGCCAGGTAATGATGTTGCTAATGATACAATTTTATAAAATCTATCAAATGGTAAAAATACTTCAGAATCTTTCATTAAACTACTCATCTCTTGGGGTATCAGATTAATCTCTGAATGTTTAGAATTTATAAATTGATATTCTATATTATCTAATAAAATTCTAAGTCTAGATAATGATGTATCAACATTAAATAACATTATTTGATTTGGTTCATAATATTTATATAATTTACAAATAAACTCGATGTCTCTATATGATAAAACCATCTCTGGAGTTCTTATATCTGCTTCCATATAATAGAATGGTGATTTAAAATAACATTTATCTCCTATAAAAAATAATTTTTTATTATCATTAGATATTTCTGAAGACATTAAAGACATAACTGAAATACATGTTTTACCAAGATTATTTAATCCTAAATCAGCTATTTTATTAGTTGTATTTCCAGGAATAGCTACTATGTCTATATTAATTGGTCTAGCATCTATTAATAAATCTCCATCTAATAATCTAGTATAATACTTATTGTCTTTTTTATATATTAAAACTTTATTTCCCATAAGTTTTACTATTTTCTGTAAAACAGCTAATGATATTGCAAATGGCTCTGTTAAACTATTATTAATATCTCCATATAAATCTAGTCTCATTTTAAAATGAGATAATTCATTTGTTGCACATAAGTTTAAACTTTTATTAAAAGTTATTGGAATAAACGATATTGAATTATATTCTGTAATATCAGATTTACTTAATACTAATTTACTACATAAGTTTAATGCTCTAACTAAATGAAATCTACTAAAGATTAAATAAGGATATTCTATATTTAAATCAATGTCTTTATTATTTTCAACTATAAGCTCATCATTATTCAATACAGATATAATATCAGTAACTACATCTTGGTCCATAAAATCTTTACGCTCCTATCTTTTATATTTTCATTATGCAAATTTTCAAAATCAGGTTTAGTTCGTTCTAATAAAGAAATATCCATAAAATATTTTTTATCAAACCAATTATCTATTTCTGTTAATTTATTATCTTCTTTTTTAGATATATTTTCTTCTACACAATAATATAAATATAATTCTGGACTCCAATATTTACCGTGAGAAACTAATTCAGCTTTTACATTTTTAAAACTTTTAAATTTCTTTTTAACTAAAAAAGTTAAAATCTTATTTTTAATATGTCTTTTAATTATTTTCTTATAATGACAATAGTAACTGTCTATATAATAATGCAAAGCTTTTATATTAGATATATCATTATAAATATCCCAGGTATATACTCCATCTTTATAAAAAGCTTTAATTTTATGTTTTCTTAAATAATTAATCATAGATTCTGCATAAGTTAAATACCAGGTATAATATTGACTATTGTTTTCATCTTGCTCTAAATATCTTTCAACAGGTTCACAGAAAACAGACCTACTTGGTTTAAATTTATCTATATTTATTGTTGGTTGTGCAAATAATATTAATTTACTATTTCTAAATTCTGGTTCATAATAATCTAAATTTACGTTATTAGACAACCAAATTCCAAAAGTAAATTCTGGAATTTCTTTTATTTTAAATCTACAAACAGAATTATCTCCATATTCAAATACAAAATATCCATCACAAAACCTTCTTTGTGTACAGTGTATCTTAAATTCTTTTTCTATAGTATTTAAAAAATTATTAATAAAATCTTTATTAGTTTTTAAATTATCTTCCATATCGTTACCTCTTAAATTAGCAGAGTCCAGATACACTGGACTCATAATTTTATGCTATTAATTTAAAGCATCTTTTAAATTTTTACCAGGTCTAAATTTTGGAGCAATTTTTGCTGGTATATTAATTACTTCTCCAGTTTGTGGATTTCTTCCTTGTCTAGCTTGAGTATGTTCTGCTTTAAATTTACCAAAGCCAGTAAGAGTTATTTCATCACCTTTAACTAAAGTTTCAGTAACAACTTCTTGAAAAGCATTTACAGCAGCTGTAGCTTCTTTCTTTGAAATTAAAGCCTTTCTTGCTAAAGCATCAATAAATTCTGCTTTGTTCATAGACTATTTCCTCCTTAATAAAAATTAATATAAAAATACAAGCTTAACTAAAATGAGTTGATGTCCATTCAAATCCATCTTCATCTGTAATATAATTTACATAACTTGAATATTGTGAATTATATTTAGTATGAAATTCTTTAGCATTTCGTTTAGCATTAGTTACAATCTGTTCAAGCTCATCAATAGTTACTTGTCTATTATATTCATCAGTAATATAAAAATCATCTTTATATTTATCATAAAAATTTTTAAAACCTTTAAATGTATTATAGTATTCAGTAGTTTCAAATGCTGGACACCATCCAGCAGATATTTTACATATATGTATCTCTGGTATTTCTATATCCCATTGTAAAATACATTTTATATTATCTAAATCTGGTAATTCTAATACTTCTTTATATATTTTATGATTCTTACAGGTCTTTTCAATTAATTCTTCAATAGATTTACAATAATTATCTCTTATTTCATTTAATGTTTTTAAAGTTATTTTATTAATTTCATCTATTTTATCAAATCCTTTTGGAGTTAAATAATAATTAGTTCCCATTATAACACCTTCTATTAAAATAAATAATGTCCTCTTCTAACCCATTCTTCTAAAGCTTCTTTACTATTAATTTCACCATTTAAAATACTAAACATTATTTCTTTTAAATCATAACCCACACCTGAATCTATACAAATCTTATTTAAAAATATTTTACTATTATTTATAATATCATCATTCATTATTTTTATTCTCTTCAAATAATAATTCTTTCTTATTTTCTTCTTTCTTTGAATTCTCAAATGCATTAACTCTATAAATTAATTCTTCAAATGATGATTCATAATCTGACATATTTTCATTTAAATCATCTATTATATTAACTAAATCAATATATTTTTTAAATAATATTAAATTAAAAATAGCTAATAATATAACTACTACATTAATCATATTTATTCCTCCTACTAACTTATATAATTCATTTTTGCTGAAATTGGACCTTCAACTATTTCTTTTGGTTTACCTAAATAAAAACATACGACCACAGTTTTTGATATATCTGAATACCTTCTTAATTCTTCTTTAGCTGGCTCAAAATAAATTAAATCTTCTATAACTGGATATTCTAATGGAAAATTTTCTATTTTATTTTCATATAATATATTACCGTCAATTTTATCGTATATTCTAAAATAATCTTTTTTAGGATAAAGCTCAAAATCTATTCCACAAAATTTATAATGATTTGTTTTATAAATAATATCTAATTTATCTTTAATTGTCATTATCTACCTTTCTATATATTCCTAAAGCTTCACAGTGATTAACTAATATATTTTCTATTTCAGGATATAATTCTTTAAATCTTTCTTTTGCTGATTCTCTATTTTCATCTAAAAAATCATAAAAATCTGGATTCTTTTTTACAATTAATTCATCTATTAAATTATTTAAATTAATATCATCTGTTTGACTTTTATTATATATTACTTTATCTAAAAATACTTCATTTCCGGGTTTAGATGGTACTTCTGTTTCTGACCATTCTAATGTTTCAGTATCAAATATTGCAACGTTAATTTTTCTATATAAATTACATGTTTTAGAAGTTCCCCTTGTTAATGACCCTGGTCTAATAATTGTATATCCTGATGTTTTAATTGTTGGATACGGTGAATGGTCATGTCCTAAAACATAAGCTGAATATCCTAAATTATTACATTTATCATCAGTTAAATTTCCATTTCCAGTTCCACCAAATCTCTCATTTTCATAAAAACAATGTCCAACCATTATACTATATTTACAATAAGTTTCTTCCTGAATAAAATCTTTACCAAAATCTATTCCTTTAATATGAACTCCATCTATAGTCAAATCATCTAAATGAGTTATTATATTTCCAAGAAAAGCTTTAAATAATCTTGTTACTTTAAAATCTTTTTCATTATTATAATACATATCATGATTTCCAATAATTGAATAAATACCTATTCCTTTATTTCTCATATCAGTTAATGTAATCCATATATCTGATTCTAATTCGTCATTTATACCAGTATTATTGTCATAAACATCACCTAAAAATATAACATTAGATATATTATCCCTTTCACATATAGTTTCTAATGACTTTATTTTATTACTAATAACTTCTCTATATTGTTCTGGAGTTTCTTTTCTACTAGCTGGAGCTACACCTTTAATATGAACATCTCCAACAAACATTATTTTACTCATATAAACCTCACTAATAATTTAAATATTTTTTACCATCTATTATAATTCTATGATAAAAATAATCTTTTAATTCTTGCACTGAATTAGAATCTCTTTTAATATCCCATGGTTGGAAATAATCCTTATAGTTATAAATAAGCTGAACTAATTCATTTATAATAATATCTTTTTCTTCCATATTAATTGCCACCAAATTTTGTATTTCCTAATAAATTATAAGACGCTAAATAATTTTTACAAGAAACAGTAACATGAAAATCATCTATTTCTATATTAGATTTATTTATATACGTTACTAAATCACTATATTCATCTTTAATCTTACAAATCTGTCTATGACTACAATTATTACATAATCTATCTATAATTAACATATTAAATCTCCTTTATTTTATCTAATTCTTTAAATTGTAATTCATTTTCTGGAATATTTTCTTTAACCACTACAACATTACTTTCACCATACATAGAATTTATTTTTATAACTTGTCCTTCTTTTAATGGTCTAGTTGTTTTATATTCATAAATTTTACCAGTAAAAGGTTTTTCTGAATATTTATTTTCAAATATTACTCCTATATAATGATATTCATTAGAACGAACTTCTCCATTATTATTAATATTTACATTAGATATTTCTGCATTATTTACCATAATTAAAAACCTACTTTCTCATAATTACTTAATTTTTCTTCTAATTCTAAAATTCTAGAATTTTTTCCTCTTAATTCATGTTTTAAAGATATTTTATCTCTTAATAAACTTACAATTAATTCAGTGACATTAATGTCTCTTAGTAATTTTTGTTTCATTTTTATTCACTTCCTTTATTTATTATATGCTTTCTAAACTCTTTATATAGCTATAAAATTGATTTAATTCATATTCTTTACATATTTTTTCATAAGAATTTAGTTTAGATTTTTGTAAAATTGTAAAATTTACTGGTCTTAATCTCATAATAGTATAATTAGCAATATATTTATCAAAATTATCTACTAATTGTTTTAACCATTTTTCATGAGATTTCTTTTTTATAATATAACCTTTAAAATTATCATGCTCATATAAATAATCTACTAAATCTAATATTAAATCTTTAGGCATTCTTTTTACTGGAGGTTCTATATTATCAGAAGTATCTCCTTTAAATGCTCTATAATAAGGTAATTTAAAAGGTTCGACCGGAAATTTTTCAATATATTCTGGTGAATTTAAAGTTATTTCTTCATTTCCTTTTAAAGTTACTTTATGGATTATTGAAATATTTTCATCTAAAGTTTGTAATAAATCTTTATCTGTAGAAAAAATATAACATTTTCTATTAAGTTCACTACATATTTTAGCTCCAGTAAACATTAAATCATCTGCCTCGCATTCTAAGCCTGCTATTGTATGAAAATGATTTAAATTAGATATTAAATCTCTAATTTTTTGAAAATCTTTCCAAAAATTTGTATTATTACTATGGTCTCTATTACTCTTATAATTTTCATTAAGTGTTTTTCTCCAGTCACAAGGTGAATCCTCACATAGAAAAACTTCATAATTTAATTTATCAAGAGTTCTTAATGTCTGACATAATCCAAATAAATGGCCACTAGGTATTCCCTGTGATGTTTTAAATCTATCTGGAGTAAAAACAAAATAAGAACGATATAGTAAATTATTTAAATCAACAAATACAGGTATTCTATCACTATTATTTACTATACTAATTAAGTCATTCTTACCATTATTTATATTTTCCATATTAATCTTCCTCTTTATATTTCTTTAAAACCTCATCTAATATAAACTGTCTAGCTTCTTCTTTTATCGGATAAGCTACACTTCTTCCTTTATCATCTACTGGAAATTTTAAATACTTTCCTTTAATTCCATCCATTAATTTTATATCATTTATAATTATATCATAATCTATAATTATATCAATATCAGCTAAAAAATTCTTTCCAAGATGATTTTTTTCTATATAATCATTATTATATTTATTCATCTTTATTTTAGATAATATCATTTTAATATCCTCCTATAATGTCTGTTTCATTCCAGGTAGAAACATCAATTTCATTGTAATTATTTTTATCTATTCTAACTATAACTCTTTTAATTCCTGAATTTATAATTAATCTTTTACAAATACTACATGGAGATGGGTCATCTACATAAGACAATTCTTTAGATGAACCATTATAAAAATCACATAATTTACCAACTAGATACATAGTACTATCAATCATATCTTTTCTACTAGCTGAAATAATAGCATTCATTTCAGCATGACATGAAACACAGTTAGAATAATCTGTTCCTCTTTCTGAATTTTGTCTTAAACATTTTCCTCTTTCTAAGCAAGAAGGTAAACCTCTAGGAGCTCCATTATATCCAGTAGAAATAATTTCATCATTCTTAACAATAATCGCTCCATAATGTCTTTTTAAACAAGTACTTCTTTTTGATGCTGCTTCTGCAATATTTAAATAATAATTTGTTTTATCTATTCTATTAATTTTATTATTTTCTTTTTCTTTCATTAAATCAGACATTCTAACCCATTTTCTTCCACTATCTGTTTTAACTGCTAATTCTATATCAATAAAATTTCCATTTATACTATAATAATCTGGTGTTTGGTCTATTGAACATGCACCACATTTACAAGAAATAAGATTACCTTTTAAATCTCCTTGAATATAGTCATTACATTTCAAACAATGTATAATTTCACCTTCCATAGTTAACCTCCAATTATAATTAATATTATTTATTATACCTTCTATTTAATAAGTCTTTAATATCTACACCTTCTTCTTCCATTTGAGAAGCGTATTCTTCCATATTAAATTCTCCTTTAGAATATAAATCTACTGTAGCAAATAAATCGCTCATAAAATCAGCTAAATCGTCAGCTTTAATATTAGTATGTTCACTAAACATAAAAGTATAAGCTATAATAATACAAAAATTATCTATAGCTTCTTGTACTTCATTATCATAAAATACTTTAAATTTACGATTTAATTCATCTCTAATTTGATTTTCAAATTGATTTCCCCATTCAGCTAAAGCTAGCTTATTATTATCTCTAGCAGCTTTTTGTAATCTTCTTATTTCATTTCTATCCAATAAAATCTCTTCCTTTTAATATTTATAATACTAATCTTACTTCACCGTTTTTAACTTCATAAGTTTTATCAGCTATATCTATAAATCGAGGGTCATGAGCTACAAGTACAAATATAAATCCATATCTTTCAGATAAAGAAGTTAATAAACTTCTTAAATATGGAATATACTGGTCTGATAATGCAGAAAAAGCTTCATCTGCAAAAAGAATCGGACTTAATCCTTGATATAATATAAAATAAATTTGTAAAATAAAACCTACAATTGTTTTAATACCAAAACCATTATCTTTTATATCTGTTTTAATTTTTGAACCATCCTCTTGTTCTTCTATTAAATAAATATTAAGACTGTTAGAATTTCTGTATTCAGATAATTCAAATTCTATACTATATTTTTTATCAAAAAATATAGTAGAAACTGCTGTATTTAATAATTCTTCTAAATGGTCTATATGACTTCTAGATAATTTATCAATTATTTCTTTCATATATTCAATAGCAAATTCATAAGTTTTATGTTCTTTTATTTTATTTTGCATTGTATTTTGATATTCTTCTTTTTGTCTAATTCTATCATCTAATGCTGCTTGAATTGTATCATATTTAGATTTTAATTGAATAGCAGTATTATAAAGATTATTGTAATTTTCTATCATAATTATTCTCCTTGAATTGCATTTGCATATTTAACTAATTCTTCATTTAATGATTTTTCTAATTTATTAATTTCTATATCTAAATCATTGTAAGATGCAATTCCCATGCTATTAAGTTGTTCCATTAAACTTTTTTCATCTTGTTCTAATTGATTCTTAATTACTTCTTGTTTCATATAAGCACTTTCTGCTTCTTTAGTTTTTGTATCTATTTCAGATAGCAATGTCTTTTTATCATTATCTGATAATTCTTCTATATATTTATTTTTATCTTCTGCATTTACAAAATTTTCTAAAATCATTTCTTTATTCCTTTCTTTAACTATGTATTGGATTTCCACAATATGGACAAATCTTTATATAATTTTTTAATTCTTTATAAAAATCAATTGAAGATTTAATAGCTATTTTATTAGCCTCTATTTCTATTTCAGAATAATTTATTTCTTCATGTTTAATTTTTAAAGATTTTAATTCTATAATTTTCATTATGTCATCTCTATCTACTTTAATATGAGTCACAGGATTCAATTTAAGAGACTTTTTTTGTTCAGATATATAATTTATCTTATATTTTATTTCTTTCAATAAAAATAAATCCTGGTGATTCTGGACAGTATTTAATTTATATTTCTCTAATTTATTTAATTCTTCCTGTATATTTGATAAATCTCCTATTATATTATGTAATTTAATAAAGTAATTTGTTAATAAAATAATTTTATCATTCAATTCTACTATAGAATTATTTAATAATTTATAATTAGTATAATCTGTTAAAGCTTTATCAAATGCAACTTTATTCAATCCTTTATTTTCTAAAAGTTTATCTCTTCTATTTTTAAGGTCTTTTAAAAGATTTAATTTAGACACTTTTGGTTGAAGCTCTATTATTTTAATACAAGCATCTATTATTGGTTTAGCATTTTCTAATTCTTCTTTATATTTAGTTATATCTAAATCTACTGTATTTATACTACCTTGTAACATATCTATAGTTTTATTAAGATTTTGTCTATCAGATACCATAGATTTTAAAGCTTCTGATAATTTATCATTTTCTCCTGAATCTATAATAAATCTAAATGTTTCTACTCCAGATTTATCTAATAAAAATGGATAATTCATTTGGTCCCAAAAATTTAACTGTTCCTTGTTTCCATTTAAAACTAATTCTTTTATGTTTAAAGAATTAGCTACTATTTCTGGAGTAGCCTGTCCAAATTTAGAATATTTTTCTCCATCAACTACATAAGTTGATTCTTTTAATCCTTTTTGTAGTATTACAACATGACCATT
This sequence comes from uncultured Erysipelotrichaceae bacterium, assembly GCA_902776735.1. GTDB lineage: Bacteria > Bacillota_I > Bacilli_A > RF39 > UBA660 > UBA3789. The sequence continues at coordinate 38,258 of CACYRE010000001.1, forward strand.
ATATTGTATACCTACTATATAATTTGATTGTCCTGACCTTATAGGAGTAGTTCCAGGTACAGTAAAAGTAGCTGCTTTTATTGCTTTTAATATACTACTTTTACCGTTGTTACTAGGACCTATAATTACATTTAATCCTGGAATAAATTCTAAAGCTGCTTTTTTAATAATTTGATAATCTTTAATTTGAACTTGCATATTTTTATCATTCATAAATAATACCTCTTAAAATATTATGATTATTTCTCTAAACTTTTTAAATAGTCTTTAATTGATTTAATAGATGAATTTACTAATTTCTTAGTAGGATTTGCTTCTACAGAAAGTTCACTATCAAATTCAGTATACAAAGATAAGTCAGCTTGATTATAATACACTGAATAAACTTGACCTGTTGAATCTACACCATACATAAAATAAACTTTAACCTTATCTCCATTTAATTCAGTTTTTTCAACTTTAATACTTTGTAATTCTTTTGGTAAAATAGAATCTACATTTATATTATTTGAAATTGAAGTTTTTAAATATTCTGGAACTTCCGGTTGTTTTACTTTAAAAGCATCCTTAGGAATTAATTTAGATATAGTTATAAAATTTTCACCAATTAATTTCATTAATTGGTTTTCTCCTCTAAATTTATATTCCTGATTATTAATATACATGGAACCGTTTCCACCACCACGCATTTCTACTAATTTATGGTTTTCTCCATTATAAACTATCGGAATATCTTCTATTACTTCTCGATAAGTTAAAGGTAAACAAATTCCTCTTCCATATAAAATATAAAAAGGAACTTTAGTATTTCCATATCCAAATCTACTTTTTATTGCTTTATAAGTTACTTTTTGACCTAAATTAGTTTTAGCAAAATCAGAACTTACTTTATTTAATAATAAAACTACATCTGATAAATAAATGCTTGCTTGTCCTCCTACAGGAGCTTCTATAGGAATATAAGTTCCTATACTCTTTGCTGTATGATTTATACATATAAAAGTTGTTTTAGTTTTCTCATCAATTGCTAAACCATTAATAGTTTTTAAAAGTATTTTTAAAGATTTAGAATCTCCACCTACTTTAGGAGTATTTGCGTCTGTACCATCTTCTTTATATAAACCACTATCTAATGCTCCTAAACTATCTATTATTATAATATCTGCCAAATGATTATTTGCTATTTGTTGAACTAATATATTAACTCCACCACAATCATTGTTTCTAAATACAAAGAAATTTCCATTAGGGTTAGTTTTCTTACTATATACATAAGGATTAATTCCCATAGTTTCTAACATATTTGAATTGATACCACCTTCAGTATCTATATAAGCTACTTTATATTTTTGTTCACACATTTCTCTTGCTATTTCTAAAGCTAAAGTTGATTTTCCTGTTCCAGATTCTGCTGCTATTTGAATTACACTTCCAATATTTAAACCTTCATTAAACATTCCATTCAATACTGGATTTTTAAATGTAATTTTATCAACGTCATCTTCCAAAATATCGAACAAACCGTCTATATCTCCTATGTTACTTATAGATTTAGCCATATTTTTATTCCTCCTTATAATATATATTATGTTCCATGAGGTTGAATATTCATAGCTTTATTGTATATTTTTTTAGCATTTTCATATTCTTTCTTCTTTCTAAAATAAAGCTTCTTAGCATCCTCAGTTGAAATAGTTATTTCATTAAACATTTCTAATAAATCTAAAGAATCCTCAAAATAATTCATCTTTATAGTATTTACATGTATTTCTTTTACTTCTTTTATTACTTGATTTTCTATATTTTCTACTTCCATTTTTTCTATTGATTTAGTGTAAAGGTTTTCTATATTATCTACATTTACAAAAATAGTTCTTTTCTTTATAATAAAACCAGTTTTATCATGTTCTAATTTAATATATCCATTTGTATTTAATTTAGATATACTTCTTTTTACTGATTGTTCTGATAAATTTAATTCTTCTGATATTTGTTTATTACTCATTTTACAATTTAGTTTATCTATATTTTTATTTTTCTTAAAACCTAAACAATAAGCAAGTATTATTTTATCTAATTCTGTTAAATCATTATTATAAAAAATATTATAAGGAATAGAAATATAAATGCTTTTTTTATCTACGTTATACTGATTATTATAGATATAATAAACCTCTTCATTATTATCTAAAATACCTAAAGATAAAGCTTTTTTAATCGATTCATTTATAGTATCTTTATGATATTTTAAAAGGTTTTTAATTTTTTCTTTTAATTCTATATTTAATAAAACCTCTTTATTTTTACTTCTATGAATCATATAAAGTATTTGAGATAAAACTATTTTTTGTTTAAGAGATAAACTCTTTTCTTCTAGTAAAAATCTATAAAGGATAATATTACTTTTTTTCATTTAAACCTCCAATAAAAATTTAACTAAATCTCTTTATATTAATATGCAAAAAGAAGAAAAAGAGAGAGAAATCCCACGAAGTGGGTTTATTTCTCATTTATTATTAGTTTATTATTTATTTATAGGAAAATTTGCAAAGCCCGAAAGCCTTTTATACCATGCTATACAAGTCACAAAATTTTCTCCACGGAGGTACTGTTTCAGCTCAGCGGGGGTACTGTTTCAGCCCAGCGGAGGTACTGTTTCAGCTCAGCGGAGGTACTGTTTCAGCTTGGAGACTTAAAAATTTGAGACCGAAATTTAACCTCCGGTCTCTATCTTTTTTCCTAATTTAGTTTCTTTTTCTTCTAGAAATTTTTCATTTATATTAATTATTTCAGCAAGCATTGGATTTGCTATACCGGTTTTCATAATGATATTTAACAAACATTCTAATACAATAAATAAAACTATCACATTCATTAGAAGTTAACTTTCTAGGTTTTCCTTTTTTATCTTTAAGACATTGTTCTATTATATAACCATTATCTTTAAATACATCTACTATCTGGTTTATCATTTCTTTAGTATCTTTTTTACTTTCGTATTTTTTATTGATAAATTTAAGATATGGAACATTAAAAAGCCAAATATCATTCATTATAAGATTATTATATAAATGAGTATCTAAAGCCCAGAGTTTTACTGCATACATACCAGTAACTGGAGGTATTTCCATTCCTACTAAACAACTTACATTTATCATTTCCTTGTTTTCAGTGAGAAATAAATCTATCATTTCTTCACAAGCTTTACATATTTCTGCAAAAGCTCCATGAGCAACATCTACTGATAATTCATTAAATGTGATTGTTTTATTTGTCATATTAATAATACTAGTTCCCATTCCTTTATAAGAAGGGTCTATTCCTGCAAACATTCTATATTCTTTCATAAGTATATTCTCCTATTTATAATCATATCCAGTTATTTTCTTAAACATTTCTTTATCTTTTTCTAATTCTTCTTTAGAAGTATCTTTGAAACTAAAAATTACTATAAATATTATCGTAATTAATATAAATAGCATTTTTATTTCTCCTTTTTAATTTCTTGTAACTCCTTTAAATAAGGTAAAACCCATTCACATGGAACCATAGTTATTCCATAAACATATTCTCCTATACCTACTTGATATCTATTATCTTTATTGTGGTCTAATAGATATGTATCACTCAAGTCGAAATGTTTCATTTTTTCTTCCATCTTTTCTATTAAATCATCTAAATTATTTTTATCATACATAATAATTCTCCTATTCAAAATAAATTTTTGACTCTAAAATAAATCCAACTCCTCGTACAGTCCTTATTTTAATACTATGCTTTACTTGTTTTAGAAAATCACATTTTAATTTATAAATGTTAAAACTACCAGTAAATTCTTCTAATTCTTCTCGAGTTACTATAGTTTCATTAGATAAACATATTAACATTAAGTGATGAAGTCTGGAAAGTTTTATTTCTTTCCCCTTATCTGTAGTTAAAATTTGTGAGGATGTATTATAAACCATTTTTATTTCTCCCTTTTATAATTTTATTATTTACATATAAAAGTTTCTTAAAATTGATTCTGGACTATTTCGTGACTAAATAAAACATTGCGTTTAATACTTCCTCTAAAGCGACTCCACTTTTTTCTTTTCTTAAAACGTATTCTCTAATAATTTCACAAGCTTGTTGGAAAGTATATTTCTTACTAACGTTTATATTATTAAGTAATAAATAACTGTTAGAATTGAATGTTACAATCATCCATTGAATAATTATAATTTTATCTTTTTTAAAGATGTTATAGCTCTTTTGTATTTTATTTACTGATTCTAATAAAGTAGAATCGATTTTATGCTGTTCTATGATTTGTTGAAAATTATTATTAGAATCAGTTGATTTATAATCTGATAAATCATCTTGTAATTTTTTAGTTAATTTTTTTTCGTTCTTTAATTTACGATTTAAAAAATGAACTAATATAAACATAATAATCATACAAATTAATTCAATACTTTTTATTAATATACATACCATAATAGATACCTCCTTTAATTAAATATATAAAAATAAGGAATGATATAAACCATTCCTTTATTGTCTATAATATGATTATTAAATATTAAGTCCTAAAGATTTAGGGTCTATTGATGGCTGATTTGCAAATTGAGCTGCCATTTGTTCTTGCTGCCTTTGTTCCATAAAATATTCTTGTAATCTTTCTATAGAAATATCTTTTGAAGATTCTTTAATAGCAACATTATAAGTTTCATTAGAAAGTTTAGAACTTTCTTCTAATATAGCTTGAGCGAACTGGCTTCTCCAAGATTTACCAGCTGTTAAATAATATTTTAAAAATCCTGTACTTTCCTTCTTTCTAGTAAGATAAATATCAAATGAAGCAGTATCTATTCCATATTCATTTTTTATTTCTTCTAATTGATTATATTCTTGTTGAGAAAGCTTAATTACTTTTAATTTAGGAACTCCTCCTGATATTAAAGTTTTACCATCAGAATGATTTACTGGATATTCTATTACTGGTAATAAAACTTTAAATCCAGCATTTTCTAATTTACTAGGGTCGTTTTTATTAGGTTGTTGACAACATATAGCTCTTACTGATGGCCATCTTTGTCCAGGTTCATAAGATGATTTACATTTAAAATATCCTAAACCTTCTCTAAAATGTTCATGTACTCCTACAGCATTATAATTGATTAATGTAATTCTAGTAGCTTCTCCTTCTTTAAGTTTTAAGAAATCTGTTTCTGTTTCATAAGTACTTTCACCTAAATTAACAAATACTGGAGCTGCATTTAAATCTACTTGTACTGGTTGTTGATTTACTTGTTGTACTGGAGCTACAGGAACTGTCTGTGATGGTTGTACTACCTGAGCTGCAGCAAAATCATTCATTTGTTGTTGATTTACTTGTTGTGGAGTAGCTTTTTGAATTATTTGACTTTCTGTTAAATTATTTGGTACTACTGTTTGTTGATTTACTTGTTGCTGTGTAGTAACACTTCCGAATGGAACGTTTCCTAATAAAGTATCAGCAGTCTCTATAGGTTGTGATGCTACTACTTGATTTTGATTGATTGAACTAGCTTTGTCAGCTTCTAAATTTAAACCTTCTATCATATTTAGCTGACGTTGTAATTCATCCATTTCATCATTTTCATTCATAATATATAACCTCCTTAAATTATCTTATATTATAATATGCTTTTATAATATAGAAAAGAATGTATCTACCAAATACATTCTTCTCGATTCACAACAATACGAAGAAAATAAACATAAAACTTCATACCGTTATTATATATTATGCAATTAATCTTGAGATTCTTCAGTATCTCTAGAACTATCTGATAATATTTTAATTAAACATGCTACTCCATAACTTAAAGCACCTGGGTCAGTTTCTGCCATTCTAGCAAAACATCCTAACCCAAAGTTTTCTAATCCAGTACTAAATAGATTAAAATAGAAAGCTACGTCTTCAGGTTTAGGTTCTTCAAAATCTACTTTCTTTTCTAAAGCAATATTATTCCATAATTCCATAAAATCTATTCCATCGTCTTCAGTAATCATAGGTATTCCATTAATAGTTTTTAACCAATATTTTAAATACTCGTTTTGTTCTATTAATAATTTTAAGTCATCAGGATTCATTTTAGGGCCTTCATTTTCTTTCATAATATAAACTCCTTTCTATAAAGTTTCAAATTCTTTCATACTCATTATAGCTATCACATCTTGTCTATTTACAAAATAAGTATTAAGATAGGGTAATTTACTTACTCTTTTAAAAAGTATAACTGTATTATGAATATCTGGACTAATAACACTTAGTTCGTCTAGTATATTCTTATGAGCATTTATTACTTTTCCAAACATATATGGAGAACTATCATCATATTTTTGTAATAAACCGTCTACTGTTATATCTTTTTGAAGTTCTTTTACTTGAATATAATCACCAGTAATTATCATACTGTTGCACCTCCTAATATATTATTTTGAGTCATATATTTTTTATAATCATCTATAACTTTTTTAACTTCATCGTTTTCTAATTCTTTATTATTAGAAGAATTAAATAAAACTCCTCTAAAAGAATTTATATTTAACTTTTTATTATCACTAAAATCATAATAATATTTTGTTAAATTTCTATAATTAAATGGGTGAATTTCCTCTTCAGTTCCATATTGTATTTTCATATAAATTTGGTCATTGTTTGTATTATCTATTCTAGATAATATAGAGTTAATTTCAACAGATTCTTCAATTTGATTTAAATCTCTTTCATCTATTAAGGTATCTCCTAATGTTTCTGAATCATTATTACGATACACTGGTCTATCTAATGAATCAACCTCTAAAATAGTTTTTTGTACTCCAATTTTTCTAAATTGATAAGCTAATTGATTTCTTAATTCCATGTGAACTAAATTTTTAAAATGTGCTAAACTTAAACTTTTATAATATTTAAGTCCTTTTTTACCTCTAGAATCTTTATCAAGAGCATAGGTAAAAAAATTATTTATTCCGTCATCTACACTTTGAAAGTTATTAGCTCTCGTATTTTTTGAGTATTCTATCTCAGCAATTTGTTTTACTAATTCATAGGTTTCTTCATCTGTTAATTCAATAGGGTCTTTATCATTAAACATTCTCATAGTTAAATTTCTCCTTCACCATTTATTTTTTAGAATATTATCTAATATTTTCTCTTATTACTACATTCGTAGTAATTACTTGAGAAACAATAGAAAACGCATTTATTATTACTTCTCTTACTACCATGGCTGAATCATATATATCGTTATTAATTTTAGTATTATTGTTAATTCTATCGTAAATAGTATTCATTGATTTAATTATAAAATCAGGTATTTCTATATCTTTATTTACTTCTTGAATTAAGTCTTTATAAGATTGACCTGCTCCTGGAACAATACCATATTCTATAGCATTTCCTAAAGAGTTTATAGCATCTTCAATGCGACGATAAACCTCCTCTCTTTCTACAATATTTGTTCCTCCCACTCGCATTATAACACTCTTATCTTTTAAAAATAAATAGTTTTTTTCAATTTTTTTTGAACTTTTTAAAATGATTTTTTCAAAGTCTACAATACCATAACTTGCATTCCCAAAAATTATTTTTGAAGGTTCTGAAATCTTGCATTCATTGTTGTCGATTATATTACAACCAGTATAATCTGATAGCTCCTGCATTAGTTTATAAGTGTCTTTTCCATAACCTCCAAGACATACAGGGATAAGCTTTATAGCACCATTACTATAATTAAAAAGTAAGTTTTCTAAAATATCTGTAGAAAGCTGATTATAAAATAAAATTGTATCTTTTCCTGTTTGTTGAACTTTTCTTAAAAATTGAGTTATTTCTTGAAAACGATTTACTGGTTCATATAAACAAATTATATCTAAATCATGATATTCTTTTGTATTTACAAATAAACTACTAACTATTTTAATTTTATTAAGAGATATACCATCTACTTTCTCTATTTCTATATTATCTATATCAGATTTTATTAAAACAGGTCTCTTTCCAGGACCTAAAAATTTATAAACATCTGCTATAGTATCTGCATATTTAGGACTTCCTAAAGCTACTTCAGCTACTTTAGAATAATCATCTTCTGTAATCATAATTTTAGACTCATCTAATTTTTCTATTAATCTATTTTTAGTATCTTCTAATACTAATCTAGCTGTAACTCCTGATATGGAATATTTATTCATCCAACTTTTAGTACCTTGTAATAAAGCATTCATTATTATAGTAGTACTAGTAGTTCCATCTCCAGCCTTACGATTAGTTTCAAAACTTGCTTGTTTTAATGTTTCTAATGCAGGTGAAATTGCTGGGTCTAAGCTGGTGATACCTTCTATAATTGTTTTTCCATCATTAATAATATCATACCTTCCATCTTTAGTTACTACTGCAGTATTTAATCCATTAGGTCCTATAGTATGTTCTACTGCTTTATTTAAAATAGAACTAGCTTCACAAAAAATATCTAGTGGTGTCTTTTCAGTCTCTAAAATTTTCATTTTTTATTTCTCCTTTTTAGTTATTTTAACATAAGATTTAACCTCTACTAATTTAATAAATTTATTGAATAAAACTGGATATTGCTTTTTAAATTTATCTTTATCAAAATTTTGTCTAGTAGTTGCTGCAATATAGCTGACTTTAAATATATCATTAGATATACTTTTATTAGTTAATCCAGCATTTTCTATAGAATCAGTTAAATCTTGTCTCATATTATTTTGTTGTTCTGATAATTCTAAAATAGAATTTTCGTATCCTTCCAATTGTTTAAAAATTTCAGAATATTTTTCTTTTAATTCAAGAATTTTAATATTTATTTTTTCTTTTTCTTCTTCTAATTTAGTATAATCTTCTAATAACTTACCAGGTGTTATGAGATTGAGTTCTGGGTCATTTTTATCTTCATCTAATAAAGTTATACTATTTGACACTTTAATTGGTTCAGATTTAGATTCTGGTTCTTCTGAAGAAATATCAAAAGCATTAAATAAATCATCTAGTTCTTCCATAATTTTACCTCCTTTTATTATAATTATGCAAAATAAAAGAAGAGACTTAAATTGTCTCTTCTCCATAATCTTAGTAAGATTATATATTATAAGATATATCAGAGTAGCAAGATATATCTTATAATATAATATGCAATTAGTTTTTATTCTTCATCCAAATAGTCAGTATTATCTTCTTCATCCCAATAATCAGAGTCATCTTCATCTTCTTCCTCTTCTTCACTTGTTATTATTGAAAATGAACTGTTGTCTAATATAATATCAAATATACCATTATTATATTCTAATTTAGCTGTTTTTGAATTTTCAATAGTTCCAGATTTTACTCCATTTGTGTTTGATATTAATTCTACTGGAACTACAGCAAGGGTTCCAGAATCAACACCATAAGTAAAACCATTTGTTCCAAAGTAAGCTCCATCACCATAGGCAGTACTATGAACAATAAATGCTAAATTATCATCTACTTGTATTTTACCGTCTGCAAAATTAAATTTTTCTTCCCAAACTCCGTAATAAATATCATCTGATAATATATAACATGGGTCTCCAACATAAAATTTTCCAGAAGGAGATGTAATTTCTTGTCCTTCTAAATCTTCATTTAAAGACATTTTTTTAGATTCATTAAGACTATTTATAAAGTTAAAAGTATTTAAATCTTTCATAATTTATATACCCCCATTTAAATTTTTATCAGATACCGCTACATATCTTGGATAATTATATCCAAGTGGGTCTATTAATAAATCATAGTTTGAATCTCTTGAAGTTATTTTAATTACATTGAAACTATAATTTTTTCTATCTAAAGCTTGTATACCTTCTAAATAACTTCTTTGTTCTGAAAGATTACTAGATAAATCATTGAATTCTTCTGGAGATAATTCTAAAGTATCTACTACTATATAACTACTAGTAGGTGTATCTCCATCTAATTGTCTATTTCTTAAATCTTCTATAGATACTGCTTGTTTAGGTCTTACTTTCATAAATACAGCACTTCCAGTTTCTGCTTCTGGTAATTCTTCCTCAAGTTCTGTAGGAACTTCATTTTCTTCAGGTTCATCAGGAAGCTCATCTTCAGTTAAATCTGGTTCTTCTATATTTGTATCATCTTGAGGAATTTCTTCTTCTGGTGAAGGTTCTGATTTTTCTGGAGTAGGTTCAGAAATCTCTCCTTTATCTACCATTTTCTTTTCTTCTTCAGATGGTATTCTACCAAATCTAGTTTCTATATAAGATTTAATTATTGTATTAGTGTCATAAGGAGTATCTACTGTAGGTATTTTAGTTAAATTAATTTTTTTATCTTTAACATCTGCAGAAGGTATAGAATATAAAGTCTCATAAGTGTCTGGATTAAATACTACCTCTATATCTCCAATATTGAATTGTTCATAAGCTTCATTTATTTTTTGAGATTCTTTAATTACTCCTACTACTTCATTATCAGGAGTTGGTTCTTTTACCCATTCTTTACCAAATATCATTGCTACTACTTCATCTGTATTAGCAAAAGATAATTCATATTTATCATCTTTATTAGTAACTTCTATATTATATGGAACTTCTACAGCGAAAGCGTACATTCTATTTTGAATAGCAGGTTTCATTTCTTTCTCAGCTTTTACTTCTTTTGATAATTCTATAAACATTTTAATGTTTTCAATTTCCATTTTTAAATCTAAACGATTATTAATATAATTTTCTACGGTTTCTTTTTCTGTTTTAGCTTTAGCTACTTCAGCTTCTTTAGCTTTTTCTTCTTTAGCTTCTTGAAGAAATTCAGATTCTAACCATTCATATATAGCTTTTTGAGGATTTGTAGTCTTTTTAGAATATTTAGTAGTACCATTTAAATTATTTACTTTAAATTCTACTAAGTTATTGTTTACTTTTTCTAGAATTAAATTCTTTCCTATAGCAGCATCTTTAATTCCTCTAGATTCAAATTCTTTTAATATTTCAGGTGTAGAAATATCTACTAAAGCATAAGAACTATTTTCGTCTATCTTACTAGAAAGAGTTTTAATATGTCCCCAGTTTTCAGAATAGTTTTCTTTTAAAGCACTATCTACTAAAGTAAGCATAGCTTCTATATCTGGAGATTGAACATCTCCATCACCTACTTGGTCTAATACAGTTACATCTTGAATTAAATAATCAGGCTCTATTTCTACATCATTTATTCTAACTATTTCTTCCTCTTTTAAATCTCCAGAATTTAGTTTTTTAGCTCTTTCTTTCATTTCTTTTTCTGTACCAAATACTAGCCATGCTTTTGATTTTTTACCAAATATTCCCCATTCTTTACCTTTATATTTAGATGCTTCATATTCATTTTCTGATTCATTAATTGAAGATTCATTTAAATATTCTTCTAATTTATTAGCTAATTCATTATTTGTTTCTGAATCTCTAATTTCATTTAAAATTCTTTGTAAAACTTCTTTATTTTCTTCTTTATTTTCTAGCATTGCTAAAGTTTCATTATAAATCTCTTCTTCATTACCTTGAATTTCATCAAAATAATTTCCCATGTCAGAACCATAAAAATCAATAATTTCATTAGCTAAATCAGAAGTTTCTAATTTTTTATTATGTTTATCTGCCATTTTATCTTGAGTCTTTTTAGAAACTGTAATCTTTTTTAAATGACCTGTTTTTGTATCTCTAATAGATTTATTTCCATCTTTATCTACTTCTATTTTATCAGCTTCATTTAAATCTCCAAATGGATTTTCACAGCTAAGATAATAATTATATAATTCTTCAGCATTATCAAAATCTTCAGTTTTTCTATTATTAAAATTACCATCATCATCTTGTTGAGCATCTTCAATAAAACTATCAAAGAAATTACATACAGCTTGAGGATTTATTTTAAATGAATTTTTATAATCATTTATAAAAAGACTTCCTAGTACTATTTCTTGTCTTAATTTCCATAATTGTTCTTTAGTTAAATTATTAGGGTCTATTTTTTCAGCTTCAGTTAATTTTTTCCTCTTTCTTTTAATGGCTTCTTTTGATTTTCTTTTAATCTCAAATTCTTTTTCTAGACTTTCATTTAAAGCATTAAAAATATTAATATTAGTCTTCATTCTCTAAGTCCTCCTCTCCATTTATATCTATATCTAAATCTATGTCTTCATCTGGTTCTATAGGAGTTTCTTCTGGTTCTTCATTATTTTGAAGTTCTTCAGCAGCTTCAGGATTTATTTCGATTAAACAATTCATTAAATATTCTACTATAGCTTCATGGTCTGGAGTTAATTCTTCACCATATCTAGGGTTTAGTTTATTAACTTCATCAAATGTATTAGGAAGTTTTACAAAGTCAAATCTTTGTTCTAATTCAGTTTTATGTTCATCTTCTTCTGTCTCTTCATTGTTTTCTAAATCTATTTCTTCAGCTTCTTCTAATTTATATGTAGGTCTTAATTTTTGTGCTTGTTTTATAGCACTATCTAAATCATCAAATTGAGATTGAGCTCCAGAAAATGATTTTTCATCTGAATAATATAAAGTTTGATATTTACCATTAGGTAATTTATTAATTTCTACTCTTTCATTAGAATTTTCAGGATTTCTTAAAACTTTTGCTAATTCAGCAGATTCATTTATATTACCTGATTTAAGTTTTTGTAATTCATTGGATAAGTTAATTAATTGGTCTTTTTTCCATTCAGCATCTTTAATTAAATCTGAAATACTAGATGGAACTCCTCTTTGACCTCTCATTTCAATATAAGGTTCAACTTCTTCGTCAACATCAAAATTTTCAGCATAAGAAGAAATTTCATCTATTAATTTATTAACATCATTATTTACAATAATATCAACAAACCAGTCTTCTCCTTCTGGTGTATATTGTTGAATTTCCCAGCCAGTTTCATTTCCAGAAAAATTAACATCTTCATCTTGAATTGTAAAACCACAGTTTTCAATAATTTTCTTAGCTTTTTCTAAATCATTTGAATTATCTTCAGCTTCATTTATATTATCAGTATCTATATTATCAGTATCTATATTATCAATTATAGGTTCTTCTTCAGGAATTTCTTCTGAATTAACCTCTTCAGGTTTAGTATCTACAAGCATTAGAACATCGTCTGAGTCTTCAGCTACTTTACCTATAATATAAATACTATTATTTAAATCTTCTTTATCTGTAATTTGATATAAGTTTAAGTCTAAGTCTACTAAAATATCTCTAAGTTCATTTAATTCTTTATCTAATTCAGATTCTTCTTCTATAGGATTTTCTTCTTGGTCTTCTTCACTATCTACCGTATCTTCTAATTCTTCTTGATTTTCCAAATCCTCTTCAGCTTTATCTTTTAAATCTTCAATATCATCATCTGCTTCTGTTAATTTAGCAGATTCATTTCTTGGAGCGATAGGTTTTACATCCATTGTTAAATCTGCATGGTCTGAATTATCCCAATTTTCTTTAAATTTATTATAAATTTCTATTGCTTCATCATCACTTGTTGCACTAAATCTTTTTACATCATTTGCATCTACAGTAATAATATAATTGTTTCCCTTAGAATCAGTTCCAAAATTAAATTTCATTAAAGACATAAATCCGTCTCTTGCAATTTCAGTAGCATCCCAGTATTCTTCAGTAGAACCTTCTTTTAATTTTTTATTTTCAGATTCTACTAATTTTAATTTCTTATACATTAGTAATCTCCTTTCTAAAAATCTTTATGAGTATATATAGTTCTATAAAACATTTCAATTACTTTTAATCTATCTCTTTCATTATAAAGAGGTTTAGATTCTTCTTCTATCATATCAATAGCAGCTTTTATTCTATCTTTTTGTTGTTTTTCTAAAACTGTATTATTAGATAAAAGTTTTATAGCTTTTTTACATTGACTTATAAAATATTGAGTTTCTGTAATTAATCTTAATAAATTAGAATATTCATATACTATTCTATTATACTGATTAGATATATAGATAGTATCCATTTGTTGTTTATAATCTGCAAATTCTATTTCTGGAACACTATCTAAATATCCATCTATTTTCTTTATTAAAGTATTTAATGTATTATTTAAAGATGATAAATCCATTTTTAATATACCTCCATAATTTACTATAAATATTAATATGTATTATTTTAATCTTCATAGAATAAATCTGGTGAATTATGATTTTGTATCCATTCTTCTACTATATTTCTCATATTATCATAAGTTTCTTCATTAGGTATGTCTAATTTAACATCTCTAGTTAATTCTTCTCCATCATTACCTATTGCATATATATCAAACTTTATTATATTGTTATCTTCAAAACTTATATTTCCTACTGTAAAATCACTTCCATCAAAAGCATCTTGAATAGCTTTAACTAGATTATTACCAGAATCAGTATTAGTATCTTCTTTTAAGTCAGTATTTTCAGATTCACTGGTGTCTTCTAATGGTTGGTCTGGATTAAATTCTTCCCCATCTTTAATAACTTCACATCTATCTAAATAATCTTTATCAGCTTCTTCTTTGCTTTCATAAATTTCTGCATTTTCTATTTCACCTTCAGAAAGATTATAATTTTCACCTACTATATATCTAGTTCCTTCAGATTTATCTTCTAGCATATAAATATTACCTTGTTCTTTTACTACTTGTAAATCTTTAACTTCTGTTTGAGCAGCTTCTACTACAAGTTTCTTTTTCGTTTTTTCTGACTCAGATAACTTATTATAATCATTTATAATATCTTTATCTTTCATCCAAGTATTTCTTATTAAATCTTCTTTATCTTTATCTGATAATGAATTATAATAACTTGGGTCATCTATTGCTCCATTATCTAATAATCCTTTTACATAATTATAAAAATCGTCATCATTTACAGGTTTCTTTTCTATTGGTTTATTTGGTCCGCCTGCTTCTTCTAAAGATTTTTCTGATTCACTATAAAACTCATTTCCGCTAGCTAATCTTTTTCCTCTTTCTATTTGATAGTTACAAGTTTCTATCCAATCATTAACCATTTGTACTGATAATTTAGCTCCAAAAGAATTAGTATCTATAGCTTCTAAAGCAGCTTTTATTGTTTCCACATCAGAAACAAAATCTTCTGGGTCTCCACCTAATTTTTCAGAATATTCTTCTTTTAAAGATTTAGCAGATTCTGATAGATTTCCTCCAGCTTTTACTTTTTCAAAAGCTTCTTTTCCAGATGCTTCATCGTAATAATAATATCCATAATCCCAAGAAATTTCATCATTTTCTACAGTATATCCAAAAGCTACTACATATTCATCACCCATTTTTTGAAGTTTAACTAAAGCAACAGGTTGGCCTCTTCTTTCTGTTTTGTCTAGTATTTCAGCTTTTTCTCCTAGTTTAAATCCTTCTTTTAAAGATTTAGCAGATTCATCTAAAGTATTCCATTTTTTAAGTTGGTCCATCATAACTACTTGTTTACTAGGTACTTCAACAGTTACATATTTTCCATCTTCTATTTCTATAATAGGGGCTTCTGTAAATTCTCCTGGTGTATATGAACCATATTTATATGGTACTTTTACTACATCTCCTACTTTAAAATCTTGATTATTCTCTTCTTTTAAAGGTTTATCACATTCTTGTAATTCAGATTCTAATTTTTCTACTTTAATCTTAGTACCTTCCATAAAAACTCTTTTTTTAATTTTAAAAGTTTTAGTTTCACTTTCATTAAGTTCTTTTGCTAAATTAAAACTAAGTTTATTTAACATAATATAAACTCCTTTCTATAAAGTATTTTTAATCGGAATAATTAAATCTAAATGGTCTTGTAAATCTTGTGTATCTATTCCTCCATATTGTAAATCATTTTGAAATTCTGTTTCAGCGTCAGATTCCCAATCGAATTCAGGGTCATTTTCTTCAGCCCATTTTTTAGATTCTTCATAATATCCTAAAGCTTCTATTATTTTCTTTTCATCATCTATTAAAGTAAATAAACCAACTTCAATACTACCATCATGGTCTGCAGCATCTAATACAAGATTTCCATTTTCAACTGAGATTTCAACTATATCCCATCTACTAATATATTCTTCAAATTCTGATATATTTGAAAAAGTAACACCACCATTGCCAGATGGTTTAAAATCAGAATAATTAGAATTATATCCACCCATTAAATATAATCTACCAAAATTCATTTGATTTTCAATCATTGGTTCTATATTTTCTTTAAAATCATCCCAAATAAGTTCTGAATCGTCATAAAAATCAGAATTTAGCCATTCATCATAACTAGGGATTTCATCCTCATCATATCCATCAAAATTAGCTTTAATATAATCATTATAAGCTTCTTCACTAGTATCTACTTCAGAAGACCAAATTGTCTGTCTATTTTCATTTTTTATATGAAATTCATTTAGTCTTTCTTTTCTAACTCCTGTGCTTTCCATAAAAACTCTTTTTTTAATTTTAAAAGTTTTAGCTTCACTTTCATTAAGTTCTTTTGCTAAATTAAAACTTAATTTGTTTAACATAATGTTCTCCTTTCTATATTTTTTCTAATATCATTCCTACAGCTGTTTTTTCTTCACCTTGTATAGATAAAATATCAAAATAAGGTCTGATTATAATATCAAACCCTGAAGGTGTAGCTAAACCTCTTGCAGAAATTACAGCTTTTACAGCTTGATTTACTGCAGGTACACCAATACATTTTAGTTCTAATTTATCTACGTTTTTTATATTAGCATAAATTGCTGACGCTAATTTTTTAATATCAGTATCTTTTCCAACTCTAAATTCTGGTATGTTCTTTGCTTCCATATTTACCTCCTAATCTACTATTTTTTAGCTCCTAATATAATAAATAATTAGAATGTAAAAAGGTACCAGAATTAAATCTAGGACCTTCTATTTAATATTTTTTAATTTGGCTTTAAACTCTACAATCTTATTTATATCATCATTATCAAAATCCTTGTATTTATCATATAATGATTTTAGTTCTTTAATTGGATAAGTACTAGTTTTATATTTTGAATCATGATAAATTTTATTTAAATATTTACATCTATTTCTATATAGTCTATAATAGTTACTATGGTTATTAGTATATTGTTCTTTACATTTTAAAGAACAATATACTTGATTACCATGTTTTTTAATAAATGATTTTTGACATTGTGGACAAACACAGACTAAACTAGCACTATAAATAATCTTATCTATCATTTTATCTACATATATTTCAATATTTTTTATTAATATTTCTTTTAATTCTTTTTTTAAATCTTCTTCCATAATTAATATCTCCTATTTAAATCTAATATAAAGTTAAATACTCTAAGTTCTGTATTATATATTGGTGATTCCATAAAATTAAATAGAGCAGGCTTTATAGAATCATATTTAACTTTCTTAAAATCTTCTATTAATTTCTTATACCATTTAGAAATATTATTGCTAGAAAGTACTACTCTATTTAAAAAAGTTAGTAAACTCATTTCTATATATTCAGCACCTACTTTATCCAGTAATTGTAAATAAGTTTTAGATATAGTAACTGTATCAGTATTAAAACTTCTAAGAAATTCTAAGAAAGCTCCAGTATTATCATATTCTTTCATTTGCCATTTACCAGTAATCCACATATATTCTATTTGGTCTCTAAAAGTAAAATCGTCTAAATCTTGATAAAATTCTAATAAGTATTTAGGAACTTTTCTTTTCCACTTAGAAAATACTATGTCTAATAAAGTTAATCTATCTGTTAAATCTATTTCACCTGCTGCAGATACTGATATATAATTCACTCCTAAATTCTTAATTTTATTTAAATATTTAGTTTCACCAGTCCATATAATATTTCTATCTGATAATAATATAGGTTTATCTAAAACTATATAATCTGGATATAAGAATTGTAATAAACCTATATCATCTATTTTTACACTATGATTTATAATACTAATCATTTTCTACCTCTTTATATTATTTCTTTTACAATAAACAATTATTGTACTTTTATCTCTATTTAATTTTTTAGCTATTTTTCCATAAGATATGTTTTTAATATTATTTTTTATAAATTCTTTTTCTTCTTCTGTTAAATAATTAATATTCTTTTTATATTCTATATAATTTAATCTACAATAGTTTCTTATTGTAGCTTCTGCTCTATTTAATTTTTCTATCATTTCTTTAAGTGTCATATTTTTAGCATTTTTCTTTATAAAATCTCTTTCTTCTTCTGATAAAAGTGAATAACCCCTTTTTCTTGTATGTTTATATTCTATATTATTTTTATTATAATATTCTCTAATTGTAGCTTCAGCTCTATTTAATTTATCCATCATTTCTTTAATAGTCATATTTTTAGCATTTTCTTCTATAAAATCTTTTTCTTCTTCTGATAAATAATGAGAGATTTTTATATATTCTATATTATTTCTATCACAATAAGCATTTATTACAGACATACTTCTATTTAGTTTTTTTGCTAATTCTTTAGATGTCATAGTTATAGCATTTTTCTTTATAAAGTCTTTTTCTTCTTCTGTAAAAGGATTATAATCTTTTTTATGTTCTATATTATTTCTATAATAATAACCACTTATTGTTGGTGTACATCTATTTAGCTTTTTTGCTATTTCTTTAATAGTCATATTTTTAGCATTTTCTTCTATAAATTTTTTTTCCTTTTCAGATAAAAAATAAAATTCTTTTTTATATTCTATATTATTTCTATCACAATAATCTCTAATTGTAGCTTCTGGTCTATTTAATTTTATTGTTAATTCTTTAATAATCATATTTTTAGCATTTTCTTCTATAAATTTTTTTTCTTCCTCTGATAAAAGATAAATTTCTTTTTTATATTTTATATTATTTCTTTTATAATATTGTCTTATAGTATAAGGTTTTTTATTTAGTTTTTTTGCTATTTCTTTAGTTGTCATAGTCATAGCATTTTCTTCTATAAATTTTTTTTCTTCTTCTGATAAATAAATAATTGTATGAGTGTTTTCTTTAATTAAATTTATTAAATTTTCTTGTTTTGTATAGATTTTTAATTTTTCTTTCTTCTTTCCTATTTTAATATCAGAAACTTTTATATTTCTTTTTTTAGCAAAATTTTCCCAAATAGATATATAACCACTATCTAAATTATATGCATTATTAACTAAATCAAATACTATAGCATCTTCTCTATGTTCTGAAATTATTCTACCTAATTGTTGTTGATATATAATATTACTTCTAGTTTTTCTTAAGAATACTGCTACATCTATATTAGATAAATGTATACCTTCAATAAACATATTTACTGAATATAATATATTTATTCCTTTTTTAGAATTATAAAAATCATTTAATATTTGATTATTAAGTTTATTAGATTTTTTAGAATGTATATCAAAATTATTAACATCTCTATCTATCCATAATTTTATAAAATTTTTTGCTTGTTCTATATCATTAATTCTAGATACAAATACTATAATATGAAGAGGTTTACTATAATCTATAAATTCTTCAAATATATTTTTTACTTTAGTATTTATATCATAATTAGATAATTTCTTTTGCAAAGCTTTATTTTTATAATATCTATAATCTATTTCATAAATAGAAGAAACATATTTTATTTGAGGTAATATTCCTCGTTCTATAGATTCAGCTAAATATAAAGGTTCTATTTCTTCATTATTAAATATTAATTCTATAGGATTCTTACCATCCATTCTTTCAGGAGTAGCACTAAATCCTATCATTTTACCTTTATAATCTTCTAAGTCTTTCTTTAATATATTACCCCATTTTTCTGTAACTGACCTATGCATTTCGTCTAAAAATATATAGTCATAATCTAATAAAGACTTATGATTAAAATTTTGTTTTAGTAAATTACTATATATTATAAAATCTGTATTATTATAATTTCCAAATTCTTTAATATATTCAACAATATTATCTCTAGGTTCTATAATAAGTTTCTTTCCTAGAAGCTCATCACATAATTCCATTATAATATGAGATTTACCAAAACCTACTGGTCTTACTACACCAAATTTATCACAAGTCTTTAATTTTTCTAATATTAAATTTTTAGTCTTTATTCTTTCTATAGATAGTAAACTTTTATCAAACATAGTTAATATCTCCTGATAATAAAAATTCTATCTATATTATATCATAAGATTTTATAAATGTAAATAAGAAATTTTAATATGGTTCATAAGTCCACACATTTGGAATTTCAAATATACCACTATATAACATCTTTTCCCAATTATGAGCTATTCTTATTTCTCTTATATAATCACTATATTTACCAGATAAAACATCTTTCATAGATAATTGTTCTTTATCATTTATTAATATAATATCATCATATAAATCGTCTCTATCTTTATCTTGTTCTGTTTTATATAATGAAGAAGTTAGAGCATGAGTTTGAGTAGTTACTATTAAGTCATCTCTTCTTTTAATAGCTTCTTTTAATGATTGAGCTGTAAGACAACAAATCTCTATATCTTCTGCTGGAATTTCTTTAGTTAAATAAATCTTAATTAATCTCATTCTTTTCTAATCCTCCTATTATTTGAATAATTTTATCTTTATTCTTTCTTACTTCCATCATTTTATAATACATTGCTAAATCTGGACAATGACTTGCTATAAAGTTATCTAATTCTAATCCAGTTAGATTTCTTTCATCTATATATTCTTGAGCATCTAATATTGGAATAAAATCACATTTAAAATCTAAATCTTTTGGATATTTTATATAAGTTTTAATTCTACTTTGAAGTGGTACTGAAACATTATCCTCAGAAGCTAATAATATTAAAGGTAATTTAATTTCTTCTACTAGCTTTAATAATATTGTATCTCTATATAAAGCTGATATATCTTCTATTACTATAGGCTTATTATATTTAACTCCATAAAAATTGGTAATTAATTCTTTAGCATCTTCAGTATTATAAATCTTATAAATGTTTCCTTTATAAATCATCTTAAATAAAATAGCAGCTCCTCCTACTAATAATACTGGAGTTTTACCTTTTATATCTTTTAAAGTTTGATAAATATAATCTAATCTTGTCATTTTCTTAATTCCTTTATAGCTTTATTATATTCTTCTTTTAATATAGTTTCTCTATTCTTTAAGTCTAATTCTTTTCTAGCTTCTTTATAAGTACTAAATAATCTATGTTCTTTATAAGTATTAAGTCCACAAGTAGTTCTATCTAAATCTGATTTATTTATGCCTTTAAATCTTACATAATATAATTTATGCCAATCGCTATAATTACATATTCTACATCTTTCTATATGATGTACTATTTTATTATTTTCTTTATGATATTTTATAATATATACTATGTCTCCTATATTAAATGTGTTCATTATTTAAATCCTCTTGATTTTGATTTATATTATTACTAGTAGTTGTATAAGTATAAGTATTTCTTCCTTGTCCTCCACAAGGACACATTATAGTATTTGGAGATAATATATTTTTACATATAGGACATTGCCAACCTTGTGGTACTATTCCAAAAATTTCATAATTATTTACTTTCATAATTAAACCCTCCTTTATTTATAATTATGCAAAATAAAAAGGAGGGTTTAAACCTCCTTAGCACAAGTCCTATAAAATAGGATGCACCTCTATATCTAGTAGTGGAGAATAGTCCACTTTACTAGCTATTTGATTGATTTTCAAGCTTCTTTTTAATTTCTTCCATTGATAAACCATTTATAAGACCATCTCTAATTTCTTCCATTTGATTACTATCAAATTCTGGTTTAGCATAAGTTAATACTTGTTCCATAGATAAATCATAAAAACCGTATCTAATTTGTCTCATTTGATATTTATCAAATTCTGGTTTAGCATAAACCTGTATTTCTTCCATAGACAAGTTACGGTCAAAACCATTTCTAATTTCTTCCATTTGTTCACTGCTAAATTCTGGCTTAGCATAAACTTGTACTTCTTCTATAGATAAACCATCATAAAAACCATCACTAATTTTATCCATTTGATTTTCATTAAATTCTGGTTTAGCATAAACTAATACTTGTTCCATAGATAAACCATTTCTAAAATCTACTCTGATTATATGCATCTGGTTTTTATTAAATTCTGGTTTAGCAAATAATAATACTTGTTCCATAGATAAACCATTATAAAATCCATTTCCAATTTCATACATTTGACCATTATCAAATTCAGGTTTAGCATAAACTTGTACTTCTTCCATAGATAAGCCATGTCTAAAGCCATTTTTAATTTCATTCATTTGCCATTTATCAAATTGTCCACTTTCTTCGCACTGTTTAATAAAGTTATCTTCTGTAGTCCCTTCATTTAAATTATTTTGAATACTTTCTAATAATTTCATTGTATCATTTTTCATATTTTTACCTTCTTAATATTTTTAATTGTTCATTAGCACATTGGTCTAACAAATCAATAACTTCTTCAATAGATACACCTGTTTTTTCTTTTCTGTTGATTGCTTTATTGTCTTTTATAATATCTACATAAATATCATAATCATCACTGTGTTTATTATATCCAATAAAACCTAGTCTTATAGAAGTACCACCAGATATATAACCTTTACTATCATATATATCAGCAGCAAATCCAATATTTCCTGTACCAGTATCATATTGATAAACAAATTTATATACTTTATTTATTGTAGAAGTTAACATAGATATAAATTGTTCTTTATTTATATCACTCTCATTTAAATTATTTTGAATACTTTCTAATAATTTCATTGTATCATTTTTCATAATAATATTCTCCTTTTTTAATATTTTCTAATATTATATATAAAATTAATACTAATTTTAATCTAATTCTTCAGACCTTATAGTAAACTCACCATCAAATTCTTCATTATATTCGTCTGGATTTATTCTTTTATATTTACCTGTCATAGTATTCTCTATTTCAACCATAAAACCATTCATTAATTTGTCATGAGCAAATAAAGTAGCTTCAGTCCAGTCATTAGTTTTTAATTCATCTTCTGTATCATGTAATTTATAATCATAATAAGAGCATACGATATATTTTGTATCATTACTAATTTCATTTAAACTACTTTGAATACTTTCTAATAAATTTCTAGTTTTACTTCTAAATTCAATAGATTCATTTACATTAGATAATCCTAATTTCTTTTCAACAATTTCTTTATGATTATCATGTATTTTACCTTCATTATATAAATTTTCTAGAGTTTGTTTTAATATATCAACATCTTTAGAAAATACTTGAATTATTTTTTTTGGACTTCCTTTTGTTTTTCTATATGGAAGACGAACACTTCCATAAGCCATATATTGATTATCTGGAATAGTTGTAATAGAATTTTGATTAACTTCCATTATTAAAGTATCAGGTAGTTCTAAATCATCTGTTAATTTTGGATTATCTCCATAAACATTCTCACTTTGATAAATTGCAAAACCAACATGTAGAATATCATTTCCAGCAATTCCATTTATAAATTCACTTTGATTCTCTCCTAGATATAATCTAATAAAACAAGTATCTCCTCCTAAAGCTCCTAAAGATATGCTTATTCCACTATTAGGAAATCTTTGTTTATATGCATTTTCTATTTGAGATTTAAACTCACCATAAGTCATTTTTTATTTCCTCCTTATAATACTTGAATAGCTCCAGTAGATGCAAAATAAAATCCACTAAAATCTAAGTCTCTACCTAAAGCTCCATAATCAAAATAATCAGATAAATCATTTCCATCTGCAATATCTATTTCTAATTGTTCTTCTACTACAGAGTCTAACCATTCTTCTACTAGGTCATAAAATTCATCACTACCTTCATCTATATCTGGGTTATCATCTCTTACAGATTCTTCAGCTGCTTCTCTCCAGCTTTCTCTATAAGCTTTTTCATCAATATAATTTTCTTTATTAGCTACTCCTTCAAAACCTCCAATCATATCTACCCAGGCTTCACCTAATTCTTCTTCAGTTTCTACTCCTGGAAAGAATATATAATCCCCAGATTCTAATATATCCATACAAGTATCAAAATCATCATTTTGGTCTTCCATTATAGCAGTAAAAGCAGCTCTTTCATCTTCTGATAATTCTTCAATCTTTTCAAGCTGTTCAATAACTACCCAAGGATTTGAGTATTCATCTATAGTAAAAGGAATATCTCCTTCAGTATCATTTATAAATGGTTCTTCATCTTTATGTGCTTCTAAAAATTCTTTAGCTTGTTCTAATTTCATCCAACCACCATTTATTTGTTCTACATCTGCTCCATTTTCATTATAATTTCCCCAAGTATTCATAAATAATTCAATATTTAATGGATTATATTCTTCTGTTAATAAACCTTTTTCTATACTATCTTTTCTTACATTTTCTAAACTAGATTCTTCTAATTGACTTAATTTATCCATTAGAAAATCTCTTTTAGACTCTAAACCAGAAATATTTTTATTTGGGTCAGAATTTGCTATACTATCTTGTACTTTTTCTAATTCTTTCTTTATAGTTTCAGCATAATCTTTTCTTGTTTTATTTGATACTGATTCAGACAACATATCATAAACTTCTTGTGTTTCATATCTTATTATATGTTTTCCATCTTTATCAGTTCCATTATACATAGGACCTAAATAACCTTTAAATTGTAATTGATTATCTAATTCTTCTCTTGGAACTACACCACCATTATTTCTATATTTTGAATTATCAGGAGATAATTTATCTTCTTTTATTGGTAATTTTTCTGCTTCTTCTCTTGTATAAGTTCCAGCATAATCACCACCAACTAATTGATAGACATAATTATTATAATCAGCCTCTTCATTTAAAGCTGATTCATCATATTCCTCAAAATCAAAGTTTTGATTTACTTCTTCTAAAAATTCATCTAAATAATTATCATTTACAGAATCTAAATCTGTATTTCTTAATGCAAACATTATTACTTGAACCATTGATTGCCAGGTTTTTGACCTATTAAAATCTTCTATATTATTAGGCATTGATGAAATAAAACCAGAACTAGAAGAATAATTTGATTTTAAAAAGTTTTCAAATTCACTATTTGATAAAGCTTCTTTTCTTAAATTTTCATATTCATCTTGATTTACTTCTAAATTAAATTCTAGCTCGTCTCCTGAATAATTATATTGACTTGGATGATAAACTTTATTTGCTATAATTTTAGCACTTGGAAGAACTTCTTGTATTGTTTTTTCTATATATTTTGGAGCAATATCTTCTATTATTTTATCTAATTCTTCTAATGAAGCACTATCTGGTAATCTGTCACTTAAAGAATACATATCAACATTTATTATTGGAAGTACCCCAGTATTTAAATCTATATCTAAATTAGCTCCAGATTCATTTAAATTAGATTCATCTAATGATATACTTCCATAACCTTTATATTCTTCATATCCTTGGTCTTTTAATTCTCTTGCTTTTTGTCTTAATGCTTTGCTTGTTAATTTTTTATGTTTATTTAAAGGCATTGTTTGACTATTAACAAATTGAAATTGTTTAGTTTCATTATTTATAATTAAACCTAAAATACTAAAGTTAAATTGATTTTTAGACACATAGGTTTCGTCACCAGATAACATTTTTTTGTCATCTTCTTTTAAATTTGCTTGAATATTTTCAAATAACTTTTTTGTTCCTGACATTTTAATCCTCCTTATTTAAATATAAATTCTTGACTATTATTATGTTTACCAGATAATTTTGATGAAAAAGCTTTTGTATTTTCTTTTGAAAAAGACATATTTTTTTCATTATTATTAAATTCTCCAGCTAAAGTTCCATCTGCTTTAATAAAACCAAAATAATCCTTATCCTTCCAAATTATACTTTCTTGATTTAATTTTTGTGCTATTTTTAAAGCTTCTTCTTTTGGAATATTATAAATTATATAACTATCTTCATTACCTGTTAATCCATCATCATAAGTATACTTACCTTTTATTAAATTATACCCAATATTATCATATTTTGAACTTAACTTTCTTATAAAGTCATCTAATTCTTCTCTTCTATCTCTCTTTGTATTTTGGTCTTGACTTCCAATTATTGCAAAAGACTTATCATCTTTGGTATGTTGATAAAGTCTAGATAAAGATATTTCATTTAATCTATTAATTATATTAATAGTATCTTTCATTTTTAATTTCCTTCCTTCTCAATAAATTTATCATCTAATTCTTGAAGTAATCCTTCGACCCATTCTTGTAATTCTGGATATAATTTTATAGTATCTTTATTTGAGTTATAATATTGATTTGCTGTATCTCCAAAGACATATCCCATAGCTTGCCAGTCACAAATCATTTCTATATAAGCTTTCTTTACTTCTACTAAATCTGTCATAGGAGTTAATTCTCCACTTTCATCTGTCCAATATTGCCAATGATGAGGATTATTTCTAAAATGATGATACCAAGCTGCTTGAAAATTAGCTTCATTTGCTGTTTTTTCTTCATCATTTACTGGATTATAATTAGCTCTATAAGCATCAAACTCCTCTTCTCCCCATTTAGATAAGTCATGTTTTTCTATTTGTTTAGTTAACTCATCATAATTTTCTTTAATAAAATCATCATCTAAAGTAGATACTTGTTCTAACCAAGCTTTTTGCACATTTTGTATATGAGAATCTACATATTGAGAATAATCATTAATGCATTTATCTAAGTCTTCAGATTCAGTTATATTTTTCTGTATACTTTCTAATAAATTTTTAGTCATTGACATTATTAATCCTCCCCTTAACACACATATATTATACCACATTTTTAATGAAATGTAAATATAATTTTAATCTATACTTAAATCTTTGCTTCTTAATTTATAATATTCATCTTTAAGTTTAGATATATAATCTTCACTTCTTAATTCTTTAAATACTAAATTACCTATACTAGCTTCACCTTCTTCAGCTAAACCTAGTTTTCTCATCATATAAATTTCATTAATTAAATCCATTATTTTATCTGTATCTTTAGATACTAAAGCATTATCACATTTCTCTTCATATTCTGATAATTCATTAGATATATCTGGAATATCATAGTTTATAGGAATAGGAACTTTAACCCATTCTTGTTTTAAAATACTATATCTACCATTAGTAGCATTACCTGACATTATATCTTCAATATAAAGTTCTACTGGTATTCCTTTAATATTTAAATCATAATTATCATTAAATGAACTCTTTTTAGAATTATATAATTCTTGTAATACTGTAGGCTCTATATAGCTTAAAGCAAAGTTAACAATAATATGCAAATCTATATCTGATTTATTATTATAATTATAGCTAGCATTACTTCCAACTATTTCTATATCTACTATATTAAGAGGAATTTCTATATAATTAAGAAACTCATCTGAAATTTCTTTTAAAGATTTTAGTACTTCTTCTTTCATAGTCATATTAGTATTCCATAGTTTAGGATTTAAATCTTCATGAACTTCTATAGCTTCTTCTAGTTTATCAAAATGTTGACTCTCTGTTAATATTTCTCCCTCTTCTATATTACTAGCTCTATGAACATCTATAAGATTTAATAGATATTTAGTTTGAGTATTAAAAGCTTCTATTTTTTCTTCATTAAAATTACTTATAAAATCTTCAGACTGTTCTTTATATCTTAATAAAGTTTTCTTAAATGTAGATTCACTAACATCTGAACTAGAATCTGGTTCATAAGTATATCCTAAATTATTAAAGTTAGTAATAATATTATTTAAATTATCAATTATATCACCCAGAATATCATCTGAGACACTTTTATCTTCATTATAATAATATTTATCAACTAACTCTTGAATATTATATAAATATGGTATTGTATTATCTTTTAAATCTTGAAGTACTATAGTTTCTTTTAAATATTTAAATAAATCACTCATTTAATTCCTCCAATAAATATCTCTATATTTATATATAAAAATCAAGCTCTAAATCTTCGACAGACTAGAGCTTGATTTCTTTCATGAATGGACAGGTTTTCCAATATCATTAAATTTATAAGTTCTTGACTTATTCTTTTGTATCTTTTTCTCGATTTCTTTCTGTAAATCGACTCCTTTAATCTCAGCTATTCCTAATAAGAATATAGCAACATCAGCGAGTTCTTCCGGAAAAGTATCTTTCTGTTTGTAATAAGCGTCATAAGCTTCAGAAACTTCACCATACAAATAGCAGAATTCCTGTTCTATATTTGTAGTATTAAATCCATGCCTCCGTTTGTTTTCCAAAATCTCTCTTTGAATCTCTTGTAGTGTCATAATTATAACCTCCACTTAATATTGTATTTATTGTTACTAAATATTAATATGCTAATTTTCTACTAGTTCTAAATTTATCGTTGTTCTATTATGATATTCGTTAGTTACTCTCATTTCTGTTACTAAAAAATTTTTAGTATCTTTTTTAACTTTATGATTTTTTGTATAACAGAAATTAATTTGTATAGGTTCACTTACTGGATACATATTCGGCCAAATATTAATTTCACTGTGTTTATTTTTATAATATCCTTTTATTTTCTTTTTAGGTTTATCTGATTTGTAATTATATTTAATATTTGATACTTTTGCTAACATATAATAATCCTTTCTCTGTAATTTCATCTAAAGATACTGGATAATAATTCCAATTATCAACACCTACATTAAACCTATTATCTCTATGCAATTCAGTTTTATAACTATGTAAATGTCCATGTAAATGAATAGAACCATATTCCATACCATTCCAATTTTCTATAGGATAATGACATAAAACTATATCTTTTCCTCGGTCTTTTATTTCTTTATAATAATCTATACTTTCAAACAGTCTAGGATTAAAACTTTTTCTATCTACCCAAGAGTCATGATTTCCTCTAATTAAATGAATTTTACCATTTAATTGTTTTATAAAGCTCATTAATATATCTATTGGAAGAGAATTACCTACAAATGCAAAGTCTCCTAAAATATAGACATCATCATTCTGTTCTATTTTACTGTTCCAATTTTTTATTAATTTTATACTCATCTCATGTACATCTATAAAAGGTCTATTTTCATATTTAATTATATTTTTATGACCTAAATGTAAATCCGCAGTGTAGTAAATCATTTTATTTTCTCCTTTTAGGTTTTTCTTTATACATTTCATCTAATTTTTTCTTTTCAGTTTTAGAAATATTATTCTTACCATAATATTGTTTATATCTAGTTTTTAAAATTCTTAAAGCCTGTCTACATTGAACTTCATCAAAGTATTTAACATGAGTTGCATAATAATCTATATTCATTTGATTTGATAACCATTTATATAAAGCTGTTCTTGACGATTTTCTATTACTACTAAATAACCATAATGAATCCAAATAATAATGTACTTCTCGTCGCAATCTTGCTAATTCTTTGTCTTTTTTGTACTTAGATAATAAATTATATGTCTTATAAATAAAAATCAATTTATGGACGTTCTGGTGACTTTTAACTATAAAATTAAATTATCTAAAGTACTTTTTCTTATCTTACAGCTATCTGCAGCTCTATCTGGCCTCCAACCTTTAAAAATAGCATGAGCAAACCTTTGATTTTTAGATGATATATCTTGTCCATCTATTTCAGCAACACATCCATATACTCTTGGTAATAAAGCAACATTTCCATTTTCATCTTTTATAGAAATCATTTTTCTTAGTTCATCTGTCATTCCAGAAATAGTTGCTATATGATGTATTATTGGATTTCCAGTATCATCCAGTAGATAATTATTCTCATCATCTGTTAAATAAATTGAAAATTCTAAAGCTCCCACTAAACCTTCATTAGCAGTACCTGGATTTCCTTCTTTAAATCCTGTTACAAAAGCGTCTACAGTATCTCCTAATTTTTCTGCTAATAAAGATTGAGACACAGTTCTTTTAAGTTTTATCCATTCTCCTCTACGTTTACTCCAAGGTTCATAACCAGAATCTAAATCTTTAGTAACTACTCCTTCTCCACCTTCATTAATTATCTGGTCATAAAATGCATGTTTATTTATACAAGTGCTAGATATTAATTGTATTCTATCTTTAAACCCAGCAAATGATAACAATTTATATATTTCTAATACTTTTTTATATCTTTCTCTAAATACTGGTCCTACTATCTCTTTTCCATTATCATCTAATTTATTAATTAACCAATTATTATTTAGTTTTAATATATCAAATATCATAAATTTAAGTGGATTAGTTTCTTGCATTTTATGAGATAAATCGTCTAAACTTCCTAAAATACTAGTAGTTAAGTTTTGTTGAGTTTCTGCTACTAATTCTGTTCCATCTTTCATAGGATTCACGACGTTATAATATGGGACTATTTCTGTATCTATAATAAAATTATTAATACTAGCATTTGTTAATATTTCAGGAATAATCTGAGGTACTAGTATTTTAGTTCCATAAGATATAGGTAAACTATCTGTAATAGATTTATTCCTACTAAAGAAATCAAACCCTTTATTTCTATCCCAACAAACTAAACATCTACATCCATCTATTTTCTCTTGAAATATCCAACCATGTTCAGTATTAAAATCACAATCTTCCCATAGTTTATCTCTAATATTATCTAATTTTTTATCTTTGGACTGTAAAGCCAACATAGGTCCTGATATATGTAAAATATCCTTAACAAATGGATTTAGTGTACCTTCTCTTTCATATTTAGCTAAATAATAATTTTGTACTGCTTCTTCTAAATCTTCTATAGTAGGTTCAAAATAATATTCTCCAGTATCTTTATTTTTTCTTCGTCTAGATTTTTTAATATTAGTTATATTTAAATCTTCGCATTGTTTTATTAGTTCATCTTTTCTTGCCATTATATCCTCCTAATCTATATTATTTCTGCATTGTCTAGAAATTTGTCTAATACTAATTTAATAAAATCTTTTCCTAAATTATTAGAGTTAGATGATTTAGTTATATCTACTTTTAATTCACCATTTTTATATCGTCTAAAATATATAGTTCCGTTGTCTATATTATCTTCCCAATATAATACAAACCATCTATCACCATCACCTACAGAACCACAAGCTGTTAAATCTACTTTGGAAATATTTCTAGTATAAGTAATTTCATTATTTTTAATATCACTTTCTACTGGTTTTTGGTTCTCTCTAGTAATACCTTTAATTGCCCAAAATTGAGCTTCTTCTAATTTAGTCATAGCCAAACTAGTTTCTCTTCCTGGTTTGCAAAGTTCTTCTACTGAATCATAAATATCAGACATACTATCTCTAAAACAATCTATTCTTGATTGCTGGTCTTCGGTTGTTTGAGTATATCTTGCTTTTTCATGTAAATCTCTCATATTTATATTACCTCCTTATATAAATAATTATGCTATAAATGAAAATAGTATATAACTTAAGTTATATACTATTTTCGAGAAATGATTGAATTTTTTATATAATATAAAGTTGCTATACTATATCTAATTTATATTATGCTATGTATTATACCATTTTATTTTGTCTTCTTCTAACATTTGTTTTAATTTTTCTCTATTTTCTACTTTAAATGCTTCTATCATATCGATTCCTAATTTATCTAAATAATCTTTAAAATAAATAGTATTTCTTTCTTGATGTATATTATTAAATGTTGATTTACCGTCTATATGTTGAACTAAACATGGTCTATAAATCAAATGTGGGATTCCTTTATTATGTAAAACTAATGATAATAATGTGCCATATTTTTGTTGTTTTGGATATTTGTCTTCTGGTAAATACATAGTCATCATCTCATCAGCTAGCATTTTAGTTATTCCCTTAGGAAAGTATGTACATTGGTTATATGCAAATATATTAGAATAATGTGTTGTATAATATAATTCTGGTCTATTAAAAAAATTAATAATAGAATCTGGATATTGATTTACAACTTTTTTAACTTCTTCTTCAAAATTATTGCATAATATAATATCATCTTCCATAAGAACTGCGTTATAATCATTAATTTTATATAAAGCATCAATATAAGATTTAACATATTTATGTTCATAATCTATAATTGGTTCATATTCTATTGGAATATTAATTTTTCTATTTTCCATTGTACGTACAAAATATTTTATATCCATTTTTATACTACCTCTATTATTGGTTCTCCTGATAAACTAATTGTTTTAGTATCTCCACTTGCTCCTAATAATTTTATGCTAGATGTATCTACTATATCTACTTGTAAATTACAATCTACTATTGGATTTCCTGATGAATAAGTTCTAATTAAATTAATAAAATCAATTACTCTAAAAGGATATGGAACCATTCCACAACTAGTATTAAATGAAGCTATAGTAGATACAGTTTCATTACGTTCAAAACTACCATTTTTTCCTATAATACCACAAATAAATATACCATTATTAATTGAAAAATATAGTTTACCCATAATATAAGTATTACTAATATAAGAAACAGCACACTCAGAAATAGTTATAAATCCTGTGATTTCACTTCCATCAGTATTTAATACCATTTCTTTTTCCTCATCAGTTGTATTATTATCTATTAAATTAACTAAGTATTCTAGTCTATATTTAACTCTAGAATTAGCTTTTAAATGTCTATTCTTGACTGAATCATCTAAAGTTCCAACTATATCAAATATTTGAACATCTTTCTTTATATTGTTTGAAATAATTTTTTCATTTTTTTCATTTAAAATTTCTTGAGCTTTTTCTTTTAAAGTACTCATATTTTTCTCCTTCCTTATTTTAATTTCCTAAAATCTCATCGAGAATAGCTTCTATTTCTTCTTCAGTTCCACCCATTCCGTCATAACTATCTGAAGTTCCATCAATATCATTTAAAATATCCATTACTTCTTCAGCATCTGGAACAGGAGTTGGTTCTGGTGATGGTCCTGGCCCTATTTCACTATTATTAGCGATTTGAACTATTCCTTTTAATAGAGTAGTTTCTGTTGGTTCTACTTTATCAGGATTTGTATATACTTGAGTTATTTCTCCAGGAGTAATAAATTTAATATCATCAGAAGAACCTGCAATAACTGCATTATTCTTTAATATTCTTTTCATTGCTTCTGGTGTTATACTTTCTACAGTAACTATAGTTCCATCTTCTAAAGTAACTTCTCTTTGAAAAGCTATTTTGCTATCAGAGCTATCAATATTATCATTAATAACATGAACAAAACCTAATTCTGTAGTAGAATCATTTAATGTATTCTGTTTTAATTTTTCCATAATCTAATGTTTTCTCCTTTCATATTATTTTAACTATTTATGAATAATTAAATATAAAGTATTAGTTTTTGATTAAATGCTTTCAGCTGAGTCAAGTAACCAATCAAGTTTTTCTGAGTCATATTCTAATAATGAAGTTGGTGTTCCAGAAGATAAATTATTTTGTATAGCATTTATTTCTTCTAATACAAACTCATCTATAGAAGCTGGTTCGTATTGTCCTGTTTGACTTACTGAGTACCAACCTGCTTTTTCAAATCCAGATGCTTGAGCCATATTTTGAGTAATATACATTAATCCATAACGTTCAGAGTCTTTATAAAATGAAATTCCTATAAAAGGCATTTTATTTATATATGATGTTACTATTCCAATACCATTATCTATATTGCCGATACCAATAAATACTGAATTATCTTGAATATTTAAAAATTCAGCTAATTCCTCAATACTCATATTATCTATAGTATCTAATCTTTCTTTAAGTTTAAATTTATATGAGCTTCCTAAAGTAATAGTATCAAATTTTTGTTCTGGAGAATCCCCATTATATATTTGTACTACTCCATTCAATTCAACATCTCCATTTATATATGGTTCTCCTGGAGTTTTAAAAGTAATACCTAATTTTGTAGCTAACATTGCAGGAGTAATTCCATTTATCATAGTTTTTGTTCCATCTTCTAAAGTAACTTCTTGTTGAAGAGGAATATTTGTTTCAGCTGGAAAACCTAACTCTGTAGTTGCTTCAGCTAAATTGTTTTGTTTTAAAGCCATTTTTATTTTCTCCTTTCTTTAATTTATTGTACTGGTTCACGTACTTCCCAACCTAATTCCATACAATCTTGCCAAATAGGTAATTCTGTACATGTATTACATTGACTATCTGAAAAACCAAGTAAACGGTCTAATGTTTTCCAATGAGCTCGTGGTGGTTGAACTTTATTTAATGGAAACTCAATATCAGAAATCATAGCTAATATGTTATTTAAACTTTCATTAGATAAATTTGGACAATTTTGAAACATATTATTCATAAAATTATCATGCAAATATTCTTCTAATGTTTTATCAAAGCTTTCAGCAATCCTTGTTATATCTTCTAAACTAGTATTTATACAATATACTGGTACATCAACTAAATCTCCACAACCACCAAACATTCCATAAACAGATGTTGCATTAATTATATTTATTTGTGGAGCATTTATAATTCGTGAACCTGAAAACATACTATCAAATCTAGTACCAGAACTTGTATCTATATTTAAGTCAATTCTAGAGCTATCTGTATCAGAATAAAGCTCACCAAACATATTAACGAAATCTGTAACTTGACTAAAATCTAATTTATTAAAAACATCACTTATTAATAAATTATAATATTCAACAGGAATACTACCTTCATCATATAAAGTGTCTCTAAACATCTCTACTGCTCTAAGTCTAGTAAAACTAGGTAAAGTAGGTTTATAATTTCCTACTACATTAAATATCTGTGTTCCTGGTCTTATGTTATCTGAAATAATTTTTTCATTTTTTTCAGTTAAAATCTCTTCAGCTTTTTCTTTTAAAGTAGACATATTTTTCTCCTTTCTTAAGATTTATCTATATTAGATTTTTTCTTATTATCTAAATTTTGCATTAATTCTAAAGCTGCTTGCCATCCTTGTACTGTATCTATTAAAATATTTTGTGCAGGTCTATCATTAATTGAAAGATATGTATTATATTCTGGATTTGGGTCATATACTTTCCAAGTTCCATTTATATCATGTTCTGTATTAATAGACCAGCTATAATCAGTTTCATCATAAGGATGAGAACTAGAAATATAATATTTATTATTAGAATCTTTAAAATAATAAGGTCTAGGTAATTCTGGTAAACCATTTTCATCGAAAGACATTTGACCATTTTCATCTTCATATCCTTCTTTTAATTTATCTTTATGAATAGCTAGATATTTATCTCCTTCTTTAACTAAGATATAATTACCTCTTTGATATTGACCTTTAGAATTTTTTAAGAAACCTTTATTTAAAATATTTAATCCTTCATCCAATCCAGAAAGTAATATATCATAATGTTTCTTTTTAGAAGTAGTAACATCTTTATTCATATCTTGGTCTACTTTAGGAGCTATATCAGAAGTTTGTGTTCCATCTTCTTTTATTTCTATTCTTCTAGTATCTTGAGCTTTATTAACTAATTTAGTATATTGTTCATTAGATATATTATCTTCTAATGAAGCTTTTTCTAAAAAATCGTCTAGCTCTTTATCTGTTGCGTCTTTAGAAATTAAGTCATCTAACTCTTTATCTAAAGCTATATAATAAGCATTTTCTTCATCAAAAGATTCCTTTATTTTTTTGTTTCCATTACCTCTAAGAATATAACCTGCTCCTTCAAATATTTTATAACCATTAATTTCAGTTAAAGGAATACCAGCTTCTTCTACTATTTCTATATTTTCATTTAATAAATCATTACATTCTGAATAATAGTCTTCTACAGTAATTCCTGACTCTTCAAATATATCTTTAAATTTTCCAGTTTCTAAAATATAATTTTCATTTAAATACAATAAAGAAGTTGCATAAGCCCTACATTCTAATAAATCATCTAAAATATTATTATCTGAATTATCTGTATTCTTATAAGCAATAACTTTATTATCTAAACCATTAATCTTAATTAGATTATATACACCCTCTTTAAGATTAACTATATCATATTTTAGATTTTTAAAATTACTTAATATATTCATTAAATCTTACTCCTTTCTGTAATTATTCTATAACTAATTATTCTTCCTAATTAAATATATAAAAGTGTAACATCATTTAGTTACACTTTTATAATTCTTCAAATTTTAAATTTTTAATTCTACCGTCTGGACACGTAAATGGATTTATCTCTAAATAACCGGTCTCGTCTATAAGTAAATAAACATATTATATTACCTAGTTCTAAACCAGCATCTTCTACAGCACTCTGGATGTCTTGAACAGCATTTTCTATATTGTATTTATTTTTATAAACACTTAATTGTTGTTCTATAGATTCTTTAGTCATTTTTATTATTCCTCCTTATTTAATTTATTAAAATACTCTTGATACTCTGGATTACTAAATAATTCAATTATTTCTTCTTTATCTAAATCTGGATTAGTTGCTAGAAACTTTACTGCTTCAGCTAAATTGTTAATAGTAATTCTTTGTTCTTCATGTGATTTTAAAATAATATTACGAGCTTTTAATAATGCATCAACATAGCTTGTATCAAGTGTATTATAATCAAAATCTGTAGGTTCTAAATTTTTTAATCTATCTATTACTTCATGTTCAAAATTTTCTTCTTTACTCATTTCTTCTTCATTCATATTTTAATCCTCCTCTCTAAATTCAAAAGCATAATAGCTAATTTCAGAATAACTAAAATTTTTATATCTTTTTTGAAGATATATAACAAACATATCTTCTTCTATAAAATCAGCTAAACAACAATCTTCATCACCTTCATATTCATTTGTTATATTAAATTGTTCTTTAAACTTATCTGTATATTTATTACTTAATTTATCTATAAGCCAATAAATTTTATCATGTTCTTTAGCTTCTCCTTTTATATCAATATTATCTAAAAATTCTGAATATAATCTTTCTTCTATTTTTCTAATTTCTTTCCATGGTCTTTTCCAACTCATAATTAATTTTTTCCTTCCTCTAAAATTTGTTTTAATTCTTCTTCAGTTAATAATCTATTTTGTTTAAAACACCATAATAAACCTTGTTTTAATTGTCTAGTTAAATTTCGGTCTATTTGTCCTACTTCTAATGGAAGAGTTTCTACTTTACCAAACATATTTGATATTAATCCACCATTAATTTGTACTAAGCATCTTTTATAACTATCTATTGTACCAACAGCTTCTAATATATGAACATATTGTTCTGAATATTTACTATCAATTCTAGTAACTCTACCCACAGCTTGTATAAAAGTTAATATACTAAAAGGTATATCATAAAATACTATACTGTCTGCTCTTTGTAAATTTATACTCTCAGTACCAGCACTAGTAATTAAGACCACAGTCTTATTATCTATTAAATCTTCAACTTTTTCTCTCTGTTTTTGAGATACATCGCCTGTAACTTTTAAAATCTGTTTTACTCCAGTAATAGATTTACTTTTATTTAAAATTAATTCTAGCCTATCTATTACTTCATTATAATCACAATATACTAAAGTTGGATGATTATTATCCATTTTAGTTTTAATTAATTGTACAAATAATATCTCCTTACTAGAAAGTTTATCATTAACTCTATGGTCTTCATTAATATTATCTACTACTTGTTGTAAATCATGCATTCTTACCGCAAAGCTATCTTTAGCAGTATCTCTTAGTAAACCTTTTCCTGCTTCTAAATAGCCATCTATTTCATTTTTATTTAAATTAGTTTTATGAAAATAATATTTAAGATTATATTCTTTTTGTTTTATTATAATATATTTATCTAAAAGATTTTTTAATATCTGTAAATTTTTATACCCTACAATTTCTTCTTCCCAAACAGTTTTTCTATATTTATTTTTTCCTTTACCTACTAATCTTATCACTGGATGTTTATCTATAATTAAAAACATCTTTTTAAAATATTCCCAAGTTCCTAATATTTTAGGGTCTAATATATACATAAGCCAATATAAACCTTCAATATTATTCTTTAATGGAGTAGCCGTCATAAAATGGACTATTGAAAATAAATGTCTTATACTAGCTACAGTTTCATAAATCTTACTAGTATTACTTTCTAAACAATGTGCCTCATCAACTAATAATATTAATCTATGACCATTTTCTCTAAGCATATTTATATAATCTAAATGTTTTCTTAAACTAGTATGAGTTATTATAGATATTCTAGCTCCCTTTTGCATTTGTGGAGTAGCACTGGTTAAAGTATTAAAAGATATTTTTAATTTTTCTGTTAATTCTTTTCTAAAAGCTTTTACTGCTTTTTGTGGTACTAAAAATATAGCATGAGTATCTGGATATTTTAATAAAACATGAGTAACACAAGTTGTCATAGTATATGTCTTACCAAATCCAGTCTGAGCGCTACATACAGCTTTATTACGTTTTATCATAAAATCTATTATTTCATTTTGGTCATCTGTTAATGGCCAATCTTTACGTAAAGTATAATCTATCATATATCCTACCTATCCCATAAAGTATCGTCTCTAATTAATTTATATCTAAATATATATGGGGGTATATAAGTTAAACTACTTTTATTATATTCAGTAAAACTAATATCTCCATAGTTATAAGTTATTTCTTCTGCTTTAATAAACTGTTTTTCAAAATCATCTAATTTATCTAATATCTCCTTATTAGTAACAGAATTTATAATATCAGCTTGTATTTGTACTGTTATCATATACTACCTCATATAAATTAAAAATACAGGATTTTCTAATCCTGTATTATATTATGCTTTATTTATCTAGTTTTGCAATTTCTACTATTCTATCCCAAATTTCATCTGGTAAATCTACTAATTTAGGAAGAGATTTAAGTCTAGGTAATTTCTCTTGTGGTATTATTAATAATTGGTCTAATAACTGTCTATATACTAATGGAACTCCAGCAAAATCTTTTTGTGCTTGAGTATATTTCATTGCGATTTCATTAAACTTAGTACTCATTGCAGCGAAAGTTTGTAAATAACTTATTCTTTCATTAATAGACATATATTTTAATGTTTCTTCTGAAGTTAAATCATTAATCAAACTTTCTTGTACTGCTAGTAATTTAGGTATAAAACTTAAACCCATCATTGCAGCTAGTTGATTTGATTCTCTTATTCTAGATTCACTATCTGCAAAGAATTTTTCAGCAAATATCGGTCTAGGTTTATTACCTGCTAAATACTCATAAAATTCATTTATTTGTTCGTCTGTCAATCCTAAAGTTAAATTTTTATTTTCTTCTATAATAGTATTCGTTTCTAATTCAGTCTCAGGTCTTTCTAAATCTTCTATATCAATATTATTTAAATCAATATCAGATGGAATTAAAGCGTTTAGCTTTTCTTCATTATCTTCTACATTAGATATGGTTAAGTCATCTAAATTTAAGTCGTTATTTTCATCCATACTATAAAACCTCCTATATATTATTCTCTAATTATAATATATAGAAGGTTTACATATTTATTAATCCTGTGCTTGTTCTAATCTTTTTCGATAATTAATCTCCATTATTAAATGGTCTCTTAAAGCGTCTCTACAATTTCTACAAACGAGTTCTCCATTTATTAGAAACTTACTATCGCCTAAATCATTTCCACAAGAACAT
This sequence comes from uncultured Erysipelotrichaceae bacterium, assembly GCA_902776735.1. Lineage (GTDB taxonomy): Bacteria > Bacillota_I > Bacilli_A > RF39 > UBA660 > UBA3789. The sequence continues at coordinate 78,015 of CACYRE010000001.1, forward strand.
TTAGGTTCTTTATTAGTTTCTAATATAACTTTATGTTTTAAAACTCCTCTATCCCAATAAGTTTCATCATTTTGAGATTCTTCTAATGTTTTTTGTAAAGATGATTTATTTTCATTTTCTATATTATTCAGGCCACTTTCTGAGTCATTTTCTTCTTTTTCTAATATAATTTTATTTCCATCTACAGAAATATTTAAATTATCTCCAATAGAAATATTTAAATTATGTCTTATTTCTGCTGGAATAGTAACTCTATTTCCATCTCCAACTTTACCTATCATAATATTCTCCTTATTTTATAGATTTTAATCTAAATAATTTTTCATACCATTTTTTCTTTCTAACAGTAAAACCACTTTGCTGATATGAAAATACAATATCTTTTATATTTAAATTTAATTCAACATCATCTTGACCTATAAATTGAACTTTTGCTACAACCCATTCACCTTTATTAAAAGCTCTAAGACTATTATAATGTAAATATATTTTAATAAACATAATAATTCTCCTTTACCATGATTCCCCAAAATCACCATAATTTTCTTCTATTTCTTCTTCACTAATATTCACTAAAGTATTTTCTTCTTCAGCAATTTCTTCTTTAGATTCTGAGTTAGATATTAGGTCTAATGATTTAACTAAATCTGAATCAGTAAAAATATCTCCTTTAGGTTGTATAACTTCTAACGTTTCTTTATCAAATTCAAAATCTACTGATTGTCCCCATCTATTTCCTATAGATAAACCTACTTCCATAGGGAATGGCCATTCTGGTTGTTTTACTCTCATTATCTCAATTATCTTTTTTAATATAAAATTAAAATATTGATAATTATGTTCTTTATCTTTATAAATTTGATAATTTATTTCATCGTGAATTGTATTCTTAAATCTCATAAGTTCAGTAATAGGATTTGGTAAATCTCCTTTTGCAATATAAAATTCATCAAATAGTTTTATCATTACAATTTTTAATATATCTGCTCCAGTACCTTGTACTGCTGAGTTTACTATTGTTCTTTTTGCAAAATTAATCCATTTCCATTCTTTAGTATCAAACCAATATTTTACTCTTCTTGGCCTACCAAACATAGTTTTAATAAATCCTTGTTTTTCTCCTATTTTCTCCATATAATTAATCCAAGCAGTTAATCTAGGAAGTCCTTTCTTAAAACTATCAACAAACTCTTGAGCTTCTTCTAAAGATATATTAAATCTAGGAGCAAAGTTATGAGCTGTCATTCCGTATAATATACCAAAGTTAGCTCCTTTTGCTTTCTTTCTTTTATCTTTATTATAATTTTCTTCTCCCCATATAGCTACTGCAGTAGCTTTATGAACATCTCTACCCTCTTTAAAAGCATTAACCCATGCAGGTTCTAAAGACCATAAAGCTGGTATTCTAATTTCTTCTGCATTAAAATCTAAAGAAACCCAGTAATAACCAGGGTCTGGTAAAAATGAGCTTCTTATATTTAAATCTTGATTAAATCCTTCAACTACTAATTCATCTTCATTTGGAATTAACCAAGGTTTATCAGAAATAATCCACCCATATATTCTATAACTTAATCTAGTACTTGTTTCAACTGGTTCATTATAAGTATAATTATTATCTATACAATATTGTTTAATTCTATCTTGGTCTATATAGTACAAATGAGTAATTGCTTCTTCTTTAGTTCCTGATTTATTAATTTCTTCTATTATATCTGGATAATATTTAGCAACCAATTCTTCTTTAATAGCAAAATGGCTAGTAACATGTGGTTTAGTTATATTTTGTATATTTGCTGCAGCAAAAAATTGATTCTTTTTATCTCCACCTGCAGCTAACCTACCAGATGGAACTTCTGTAGTTTTATAACTAAATCTTAACCTATTTTTATGATATTTATTTGACTCAGCCATATCTATTATATTATCAATATATGAACTTTTTTGTTTCATGTAAGTACCATAATTTGTTAAATCAGTTAAAAATTGAATTGCTGGGTCTTTAGGATTTGCTTTTCTTAAAGTTTCTAGACAAGAAGCAATAGCCTCTTTACTAGTACTCATTTGACCACGCTTAGTTCTAACTCCAGTATCAATATTTAATTCTTTTAAAACCTTAGTACAATCTTTATTACTTCCTAAATTAAATTCATAACCTGCAGCAGACCAACATCTTTCTTGTACTCCTCTAATCTTATTTTCTAATTTAACTTTATAAGTTTTAAGTCTTTCTGTATCCATTAAAGTAAGTTCATTTTCAAATCTAGTTAAAGGCATTAAACAATTTACATCTAATATTCCAGAAACTCCAGCTTCTGTAAAATAAGGCATTAATTTTTCACCTAATAAATAAGTTCCTAAAGCGTCAACTGCAGCATATTCATAAGCTTCTTCTGGGTCCAAATAAAAGAAATTCATCTCCTTTATTTGTTTAGCCCCGGTTTCTTTATCTGTCTTTAATACAACAGCATTTTCATTTTTAGCACTCATTACAGTTTGTTCAAATGAAGCTCCTCTCCACCCTAAATACCATTCTTCACTTGATTTTAATGAAGGGTATTTTACATTAGTATCAGCTAAATATACTACTGCTTGAACATCATAAGTTTTAACCTTAGTCATATCATATTTAATAAAAGGTTTTTTAGATAGTTTTAATTTTTGTTCTTCTTTTTGTTCTTCTGTTAAAGAATCATTATTTTCTATTTGTTTAAATAATGTAGTATAACCATGATATTCCATCATTCTAGTATCAAATCGCATATTAAACATAGCTACTGTTTTAGTATTACACATCTTATTATATATTAAATCTAATGCTTTTTCTCCTAATGAAAAATTATAATGCCATACCGGTACATAATAAGCAGACTTTCCATCCAAACAAAAAGAATAACCTACTATATTATCTGTTTCTGCATTTAATCCAGTTGTCTCAGTATCAAATGCCATATAATTTGTAGGTATAGATAATAATTCTATTAATTTATCTAGTGACTTAACACATTCTAAATTATATGCAAACGGAAATAAGTCAGACGGTTGTGCTTTCGGCACCCATGGCTGATATTTTGCGGTATCTACTTGACTCATAAATTTACCTCCTTATATAAGTTAATATGCCTCATTTTTATAACTATCTGCTATTTTTTGTAATAATTCAGAAATATTAATTTCTCTTCTTTTAAATCTAGTCAAATCTTCTTTATAAGGTAAATTTTCTAATTCTTGTTCATTATCAATATTAAATAAAATTTCTTTTTGTTTATTTTCTGGTAAAGCATTAAATAATTGTAATGCTAATTTAGCAGTATTTATTTCTGGAATAAATTCTTTATAAATATTCCAAGCTCCATACATTCTATTTTCTGAAAAACACCATAGTCTATATCCAAATTCGTCTGAATATAAATGGGCTGAAGGAGTACGTTCATTTTGATGAAATGAAATCAAGGACAAAACATATTAGCATTTATTCTATAATCTATTCCTAAACTATCAAATAATTTAGGTAAACTAAAATATCTATTTATAATATATCTTTCAGTTTTTAAATCTATATGTTTTATCATTTAGCATCACCTCACTTTCTGTATTATAATACCATTTATAGAATTAAATTTATTCCATTTAAAATAATATTTCTTATTTAATTTTATTATTATTTTTATCTGTGAACTTTTTATAGTAACTCCAAAATTATCAATTAAATATTTTTGAATACTATTAAACCCTTTTACTATTGTTTCTTTATTATTTATTTTAATTAAATATTTATTTTTTCTACTTTCAGATTGATTTTTAATATGCTCTTTAGATTTTTTATTACCAATAATCCATCCATTATTTTTATAATCATTAAAATTAATTTTATCTATATATTTTCGTTGGTTATCTTTTTGTATGCATATTTTATTCTTAGAATAACCTACTTTACCTTTATGAGAATTAGATAATTTTTGTTTATGCTCTTTAGAGAGACATTTACCTTTATGTACTTTAGAAATTTTCTTTTTAGTTTCTTCTGTAATAATTCTACCGTTTTAAAGCTTTAGATAACTTATCTCTAGTTTCTTGAGTAATATTACATTTACCCCAAATTCCACCTTCAGATAAATTATATCCAATTGATATATCTCTACTATTATATTTAAATATCCAATATCTTTCTTTTTTATTTAATTCTTCTTCTGTATCACACCATTCTATTATAATATGCTCAAAATTATTTACTCCATATTTTTTCAGAGCTAATTGAATTAATTTACCACTACCGTAATAAGTATCAATAAATTTATTTGATTTCTTTTGTCCAATATAAATTTTACCATTTACCTTACAATAAGTTAAATAAATATATCCGTACATAATACATTTTATCTCCTAATCTATATAATTTATCATCTTAATAATAAAAATGCTCCTAGATTCATTCTGGGGCTTTTTATAACTAATTATTTTATATCTTTTATATATTTATCTAATTCTATTAAACTTTCATCATTATTTTCATTTTTAATTAATTTTAATATTTTAGCTTTAGATGCTCTTTTTATATGTTTTATTTCTTCTTTTATATCATAATCTGTTTCAAAATATAAATGCATAGGATTTTCTGACCAAGCAATTATTTCATCTTTACCATTATAGTATACCTCATGAATTTCATAATAATATTCTATTTTCTCTTTACCATCTAAACCTGTCCATCTATCCTCTTTTTCAACTAGTCTATAATTAAAATATCCACCTTCCCAGTCTTCTGCTAATTCTTCTGCTTCTTTCATAATATCTTTAATTTTTTCAGAATCGTCTTTCATAATTTCACCTCTACAACCACAAATCTTCAGAATATAATTCATCATTATCTACTAACTTCTTTAAATTACTATTTTCTTTTTTAGCAATTATTAAAGCTTCTTTTCTATCTACAAATCTTAAATCATCTGTAATAAATCCTTGCTCTGAATTTTTAAATTCATCTGGATATAATATTATTAATTCACTGTGTGAATTTCTACTTGCATATATTTTCCCATTTTTAGTTTTTATTGCTGGAGCTATAATCATATCTACCATCCTTAATATCTTTCTTTAACTCTTTTAACCTATCTTGTAATATTTCTATTCGTCTAATAGTATAAGCTTTAGTTCCTAATCCTCTTTCAGGTCTAAAATAATCTTCTTTCCAACCATCTTTAGTCCACCATCTTTGTTTTGTACCTCTTTTCATTGCTTCTAAACTTTTGTTAATTTCTTTTAATAATTCTTCCATATTATTTCCTTTCTTCTAAAGCTTTCTTAAAATCTATATAGTCTTCACAATTTTCACAATCATTATCGCATATTGTATAAGTTTCAACTCTTATAGGACAAATTGTGTATCCCATCTCTTCAGCTAAAGCATCTCTTAACCATTGTTCCATAATATTATTCTCCTTTTGGTTTACATATTTCTAAATACATTCGGTCTTCACATACATTCTTTTCACCTGCTTTATATTTATCACAGTATGTTATTGTCCCTATTTCATAATCTTTTGGTAATAAATGTTCACAATTATAATTAATGCATTGTAATTGTTGAAAACATGGATGACTAAGTTCTTTTTTCATAAATTTTTCTAATTCTTTAATATTATTTTTATCTTTTAATATTTCTTTTATTCTTTTTATTGCTTTATCTATTTCTTTCATAATTAATCAAATTCTCCATCATAATCTCTAGTAGCTTCATATAAATCTCTACTATATTGTATTTTATCTTCTAGCTCTTTTATTTTATCTTCTAATTCTTTTATTCTTTTATTATCTTTTATAGATTTTTGTTCTAATTTTCTAATATATTGCTCATCAAAAGCACATCGCATTCGTAAATCTCGTTCATTACAATCTAATATATTTTTCTTTCTTATCTCTGATATATCCATTTAATTCTCCTATAAATCTAAATCCAAGTCAAGCATATTTATATCAGTTACAGATTGTAATGTATCTTGTGATACATCAAATATATTATCAATATCGCTTCCAAAATTAGTCTCAGGTGATATACCGTCTTGAATATCACCAAAAATATAATATTTGGGGTCAACAAATACTTCAGCTGGTTCTGACCAAACTTGACCATCTCTATTTTTAAGAATCTGTACTTTTGCTTCATTTACTTGTTTTAATGTATCACTACTATAGGTAGATAATACTAAACTACTAGCTCTTTCTAATTCATTTGCTTCTGCCAAAGCAGTTAATTTATATTTACCTTCATGTCTTACAGCATCTTTCCAGCCTTCTCTTGAAGCTTGAGATAAAATTAAAACAGATATTTGTTTATTAGATTTAACCCAATTTAAACAACATTGTCTAAAGAATGAAACATACGTATTTACTACACTTGTTTCATTCCCTATAGATTTCATAGAACCATCAAACTTTAATAATTGTGCATGGTCTATTACTAATAAATCTATACCATGACCGGTCTCATCTATTGCTAATTTTTCTATTTCTCTAAATTTATTTTCTAATGCAAAAAATGAATATGCTTCTAATTCAGTTTCATCTACAATATAACATTTTCCTTTTGTACTTTTTAAATCTGGATATATTTTTTCCTCTAAATATTTAAATTCTTCATCTGTTAATTCTTTATGTTTTAATTTTATATGTTCTAATTTAAATTTAAATTCTTGATTTATACTATGTCTACTTAATAAATCATAATAAATATGTTCTTTTGTTACTTCTAAAGATAAATATAATACATTTTTTCCTTTAACAATAGCATTATGAGCTATATTTACTGCCCAAGTAGTTTTAAAACTTCCAGCAAAACCTAATATTGTAGTTATAGCACCTGGTTGTAATCCGCCAATTTCATTATCAATTAAATCAACACAAGTATTTATATCATTATTTATTTGTTTATTTTTATAAATTTCTATAATATTATCTTCTACAGAGGTATATGGAATTGAAACAATATCAGATTTTGTTATATTATTTAATTGATTTATAGAAATCTCATCTAGTCCATTAGTTTTAACAGTAGCAGCTATTTCTAATAATTTTTTAGATATAAATAAATTTTTCTTTTTAGATATAAATAAATTAATATAATCTTCTAAAGAATCCTTAGAAATTTTTGTTAATCCATCAAAATATAAATCAGGAAATTCTTTTTTTAATATGTCTAATGATGGATTATTAGTTTGATTTAAAATATAAATAAATTTATTTAAATTTTGTCTTTCTAGTATATCTAACTCTTTTAGCTTAGATAATTCAGTTAATAAAGATATATCTTCTTTAGAAGATGATATAAAAATTGTTTCTAATCGTAAATCAGATTCTAACTTTATATTATCCATTCTCTTCTCCTGTATTAGTTGAGTCAGTTTCAGTTAATACTTCTGTTTTATTTAATATAGAAATATTAACTTGATATTTATTAACTAGAGTACTGCTTACTCCTGGATATAGATTGTTAAAATTCTCGAGATTTGTATCTTCCATAAATAGCCATGTTAATTTATTTAAGGTTTTTCTACTACTTATTAATTCAATTAGAGCTGTAGCTTTAGTTCCTGCTTGATATTCAATAGCTTTCCCATGTATTATTAATATATCACATTTTAATAATGAACTTTTTGCTATTAATTGTGAATTATTAAACCATATATCTAATAACATAGCTAAATCTAATACAAAATATTTTGTATTAATAGTATAATCTTTTGTTAATCCTAATATTGAATATGTCTTATATAGTTGAATATTAGAAGTAATTAAAAAAGATTGTTTATAATTAATATTTGGTTTTTTCCTTTTTACTTTATTAACTATAGACTTTTCTTCTTCATTAATATTACTTAGTAAAGATGATAAAGCTTTAATTTCTCTTTTAAATTTAATATTATTTATTTCATCTTTACTATAAATACTCTTACCCATAATATATCTCCTATAAATATTTATATGTTATTTCCTCTTTACAGATTTTAAAATTTTTAAAATATTTTTATATATTTTATCCCATTCATCTAGTCTATTAGTTGATACACCATATTTTTTAAATTTATGAATATTTTCTTTATTTTGATTTTTTTGAAATTTAATAAATTCTATTGCTTCCTCAATAGTTTTATCTTTTTCTTTATTCTTAAAAAATTTAAACATAAAAGTCCTTTCTAAGAATAAAGCAGCAATACTAAATATTACTGCTTTATTCTATATTTATAATTTTAACAAATAAAGGGATTATTTATTAGTTTCTGCTTTTTGTGTAGTTGAATCTAATAAAGTAGCATTCTCTTTAAAAGATAGCTTTTTCCATTCTTCTACTAAAGGTCCATATTTTTCTGGATTCATTTCAGCTAAAGTCTTCATTTGCATATAGAAACTTATATCCTTTGTTGCTTGTTTTAGTTCTTTCTCTATTTGATGTAATCTTTCTTTTTCATTACAAAAATCAATATAGAAATCTATATTAATATTAGCTACTATAACTGGCTCAGGTGTTGTGTCAATTGTTTTATATGTTGCCATATCAATTGATTCAATAGGAATTTCTTCAGACACTTTATAGAAATTTAATGTAAAATGTTTTGGTTTATAAAATGGAGCCAATAATATAATTTTATTTTTTGGAATTTCAAATGATTTATCTATTTTAAAATATTCTCCATTTGGTCTAAATCCATCAAATCCATCAAATCCATAAGCTTTAATTATTTTATATTCTTTTTCCATAGTTAATTTCTCCTTTCAATTATATAATATGCTATTCTAAATTATTTTCATCATCTTGATTAAATATTTCATCAATAAGAGTATCTATATCTTTATAATTTGATATATCATCTTTTAACTTAGATAAATCTAGCTTTATTATATCAAATCCTAAAGTATTTAAGATTTTATTAATAGATTCTTCATCGTATTCTTTTAAATCTTGTAACGCTTGTTTTAATAATTCTAATCTATTTATTTCCATAGTTGTATGATTTGAATTTATTTTATTCTTTGACCCATGTATCGAATCTAAAGAAGTAATTAAATCTTCAAGATACATATCAAAAGAATATTCTTCACCTTCTTTTAATAAATCTATTAATGACGTATAAGCCGAATATACTACAGCTATAGTATCTCTAAAAATATCTTCTGGAGCGGTGACTCCTCCTATATAAACCTGTTCTCCAGCTGAAACTACAGCTGTTTTACCTTTAAATTCTATTTTATTTCCATCATCACTATATACAACTACTTTCATTAAATATTATCCTTTCTCTATATGTATATTTCCTGAATTATTAATAACATCTTTTAATAACTCCTTATTAGTTACATAAACAAGTTTACACCATTTATCTTTATATTTAAGACCCATAGATTCTACAGATGTTTTAACTCTTTGTCTAATTTCATTTTCTGAATAATTTCCTCTAGCTGCTAAAACTTTATTTTCTATAGTTAAATCACGTTTTCTAGGTTTTCTTCCTGGTGTATAATATGCCTCAATACATTTTATATCATTTGATACTTTATCACTATCTATATAATTCATTATATCTTCTTTAATAGAATTATCTATATCATTTAATGATTTTAAAATTTTATCATCAATATCTAATTTACTTTTTAAAATATTATTAATAATTTTATTAAAATCAGGTTTTATTTGTTCCTCTATTATATTATGTTCTTTTTCTATAAGTTCTGTTCCTGATTCAACAGCTTTTTCTATTTCTTTATTTAAGTCTTCTTTTATTTCATTAGTTTTTTCTAGCTCAGGTTGTTCCTCTTCTGTTTTAGGAGCAACTCCTTCTTGCAAGTTCATTTATTTCTTCTCTAGAACTTACAGCTTTTATTGTTATATCTTTATCATTATATATAACTGACGGAAATTTTTCACTTAAGAAATTCTTAAGTTTAAGTTTAGCGTCTATTTCATTTCTTGCTTGAATACCACCATTTGCTCTAAATAAACTCTTTCTTGGATTTCCATTTAAATTATAGCACCATACAGTACAATCAAAAATTTTAGTTCTAGGTTCTGTTGCTTCAACTACATGTTCACTATCTACAAAATCACTATCAACAGAAGAATAATATTTTGGATTTTCATGTCTTCTTTTCTTTATATCTAAATCTTCCTTAGCACTTCTTAATAATCTCATAAATTCCTCATCTTGTCTTAAATAAGTAATTATTCCATCTATGCTATAATAATAATCTAATAATTCTTTAGTTGGTCTTCTTAACTCATTTAATGCTTTTTCAGCAAACCCTATTTCATTAATTTTATCTATATCTTTCCAGTCAAGATTTTCTTTATGATGATTATATAAAGATTGCATCTTATTAAAAATATCTTCACCTTTTTTACATTGCATAATAAAATTAGTTGCGTCATCTGTATCTAATAAACCAATAAAAGTATTAATCCAAGATGGTAAATCTATATTTTTAGTATATTCTGGATTAATATTTGCTTCTTTAAAAGCCTTATTTAAATCTTTAGATACTTTACTATAATATGTTAATTTTAAATCTTCCTTGTTTGTATTTATAATAGAAATATCCTTCTTTGGTCTACCCCTTTTAGATTTAGATTCTTCTCTTTTTATACCAGCAACTCTTCTTCCCATTACCCTATTATATTCAATTGGATTTATATATTTTAAATCTTTTAATGGGATATACTCTTTATTAGTTCCATTTTTTCTATTTAAATATTTTAAAGACTCTATTCTTTTTGCACATCTTTTACATAATCCTAAATGTTGACCTTTTCTTACTTTATTGTCTTCTGTTAATTCTATTCCACAATCTGGACAAATCATGATAGTTAATCCTCCTTAATATTATTATTTTCAATATATAGTTTTAATAATGCTCCTATTATAGCTATTTGAATAGGTATAGCTAGTTCATCTGTATTTAAAATTTGATAAATCATATTTTTACAAGTATTATAATTATAATCTGTTATATTACAATACTGGCCTAAAAGTACTTCTCCTTTTCTTAATATACCAAGTTCATTAATATTAGATTTAGCTAGAAAAAATTTAAATTCTTTATATAAATTATCTAAATCATTTTTATCCCATGTATCTTTTACCATATTAGTAATTGTAACTCTTTTTAAAAAATTATATTCTAATTTACCCTGTTTATCCAATATAAACCTCCTATTAAATTTTAAAATTATTCTTTAGTAATATAATTAAATACACCTCCTATAAAATAAAATTAAATGTATTATATCATAATTATTTAAAAATGTAAATATAAAATTAAGACAGACTTAAAAATCTGTCTCTTTTAATTTTATTATCTTAATATCAATAGTATTTTTTTGAATATTCATATTATTAGTATCAGCTATTAATATAAAAGTAACTCCTGCTTCTACCTCTGCTTGTAAAATAGCATTTCTTACAATCAGTTTTTCTCTTATGAATTCACTTAATATATTTTTAAACCATGGAATTAAACTATCCTCTACAGAATTAATATCAAAATCTCTTAAATCTCCCCATAAAGATATAGAATGTGCTGGTAAACTACTTTCATCTGAGTTAGTTATTACTGAATATAAAATAGAACCTTCACTACCATAAGGTAATTTTATATCTTCTTTTAGAATAGAGAAATCTTCTATAGGTAAACCAGACTTTTCTTTTTTATATGCTGCCATTTTACCAAGAATAGATTTTACTTTTTCATTATCATGATTTATAAATTCATCTAATCTTATGTTTCCATTGATATGAGTCCAAATACTCATTAAATACCTCCTCTTTTATTTGGATTATATTCCAGAATATCTTGTTCAACTTTAGCCCTATCAAATTCATCCTTATGTTTATAAAATGTACAATTAATACAGTCATCTCTATTTAAAGCTGCACATTTTACAACTTTAGTTTCAACTGTTGTTTTATTAGAATTTATTGTTTTATGTGTATAATTTCTAAAAGCAAAACAATTTTCTTTATATTTAGTTAAACCATTAATCATTATTTCACCTCCTTATCTAAAATAACTTTATGATATAATTCTAAATAATCATTAATTTTTCTTAAATCTTCCAAATATTTACTTCTAGCTCTATTCATTACTATTGAAATAAATAATATTAATATTGAACACAATATTATTATACACATAAATAATGTGCTAGCACTAGTACTTATAGTTCCTGTAGCTTTTCCATATAAAGAAGTTATAAGAGTTAAAACTTGTAATGTTAAAATAAAACCATAAATATTAATGTATAAATATTGAACAAAATTAAACATAATACTACTTGCATGGTTCCATACTAAATATTTACACAAACTTACATCGTCTAAATCATTAAGCATTTTTAATGAAAGTTCATCTAAATCTTTATTTTCTTGAATTATTTTCTCTCTGTTAAAAATCATAAATACCTCCTAATATAATTTATCAAAATAAATTAGTCTATGGTCATTTAACTTATATTTTAGTTTATATTTATTTAGTATTATTTTTAAGTCTGCTTTAAAAGCCCTATATTTAGCGTCTACATCTTTTTTAGTTAAATGAACTATTTGTCCTTCAATACAAAGATTATTATTTTCTAATACACCAACCTGTTTAATTGGAAAATCTAATTTATTAAAATATTCCTGCATTTCTGTGCACATAGGTTCAGTTAAATCATCTTCAGTAATTCCTTCTAATTCTAAAATAAAGTCTACTCCTCTTCTACTCATATAAATCTCCTTTCTATAAAATAAATAAGCTGGATAAACATTATCACAATAATATCTATCCAGCTGAAAAAAGGGTATCCCCAATGTCTAGAGTATATCTAGACTGATAAGGTTTATTTATTATCCTTATCTGCAATACAAATTAATTAGAACTGTTTAAAGTCTATAGAAATAGTAAAATCTTAATATTACAAGATGATACTAAAACAGAAAAATTTGTTATAAATACAAAGAAAAACTTATCTGATTTAAGACTAACATTATCAACAGATATTTATCTAAAATTTGTATCACGTTACTAGTTATGAATTTCTAGTAACCACTCCATGGACTACTTTCCAAGGACGAACCAATATGGTCTCATTTTCATAGAGAATGACTCTATGCTGGGTATTCATTGTGAGAGGTTATATCTATTTTTGTCGAATAGAGAAAATAATGAACTTCATTACCTCAACCCAAATGATTTACACAATATCTTCATATATTATTATATGCTGTTAGATAGTTAAATTAAAAATAAATTTTAGAAAATAGGATAAAAAGTTGCGAGGTATATCCTATTTTCTATTAATTGGAGAAGGTAGGATTCGAACCTATAATATTTAAATGACTTATACAAATCATTATTCTCTACCAATTGAGATACTTCTCCATAAATTTGGTGAGAGGTTCTAGTTTACGTCCAAATTTATAAGGTAATCAACCTCTTTCAGAGTATAAATACTCCCTCTCTATTAAATGACGTACATTGCACTATACAATAATATAAATCTATTAGGTTATTATATAATATGATGAGTATTATTTTTAATTAACATCATTATATTATTAATACAGCTACTGTAACTCTATAATGTAGACCTCTTCATTCTACACCGTCGCTTTACACTATATAAAGCTAAATACCTATAGGCGTCTATTATTTCAAATAGACATCCACATCTATCATTGTAGATGTTTCAAGTATCATAAAATGTAATCCTCTGGACGATTACTTTTCCAGGTACAGTACAGGAGTCGAACCTGTCTTCACTCTACCCGAGCTGTACATATATTATAATGCTTGTTCTTTCTTCTTTTTCTCATAATATTTTTTCATTGCTATTGCATGTCTTCTTTTTACATCAGGATTATTTCCATTTTTTGCATACCATTCTCTATTTAATTCTTTATATCTTTCTTTATTTTTTAAATAATACTCTTTACGTCTTAATCTAGCTGCTTCTTGTTTTTCTTCTTCTGTCTCATACTTAGGTTCTATAGGATGTGGTTTATAAACATTATAATGTCTTTCACTAAAGTAATGTTTACGTTTCATTTTATTTTTTACATAATAAACTCTACTATAACAAGACCTAGAACAACAATTAACTCCTTTATACTGATAAATCTTTCCATCAAATTCTTTTTCACAGCATTCACAAATCATTGGTTATCTCCTTTATAATTATATGCAATCTTTAAACATTTCTTTTAATTCTGAATAATTCTTTATTATTGAATAATAGTAATCTAGTTTAACTCCCATTTCTTCTGCAACAAATTTAGCTTCAGTAATCATATTATATTTACCACTTCTTCTAATCTTTTCATATTTAATAAAGTATTCTTTCATATCTTCTAACATTATTCTATGAGCATCAAGTTCATTTGTAGCACCTTCATAAATTACAGAAATTAAATCGTCACATGAAACTGGAATTGTTTTATTAGCTTCACATTTTTCTATAGCTTCTTTAATTTCTTTAGCTTCATATTTCTTATATAATTCTCTTTCTAATTTAGAAATATGTTGAATAATATCCTGTCTCACCTTCATATTAATTGTCCTCCTTATTTTTACATCTATTAATATATTCTTCCATTATTTTTAAAGCATCTTCTTTATTAGAATTAGAGGCATACATAATTTCGCTTTCAGCATTATTATGTTGATATGCAAATACAATAAATCCACATCCTTGAGGTAATAAACCATCAACGCATTTAGCTATCTTTTGCATTCTACTTCTAATAATATTATCTTTATCCTCTTCCATAAATCCTCCTATAAAATTATACAATATAATTTATTAACTTTAGTGTCATCAGTAAAAACTAAATAATCTGTATATTGTTTTCCATAAGTACCAGGTATAGTATATCTAAACATTCTTTTAATAATTTTAATCTCACCTTTCATCTTACGGCCATCTACTATTTTAACTTTATCTCCAACTTTAAATTGTTTCATTCTTTTTCTATAAAGTTCTAATTCCTCTTCATCTGCATCTATAATAGCTTCATTATCCCAAGTTCTTTTATCATCAGTCATATAAGTAACTCTATCATAAGAACCATCTTCATTAATCTGTATAGCCTTAGCAAAAGTAATTGAATTAATAATATCAACAGTATGTCTTTTATCAACTTTACCATCTACTATAATCATACTTACCTCCTACCAAAGATAATCTATATATTCTCCTCTAGACATTACAATATAATAAGTAGTTCCTTGATACTCATAAACCAAGATACTTTGTGTATCATCATGTTCTTTATTCCAACCATTTACAATTCTATTATATCTAGCTTTAAATTTACCATATCTTCTTATATTATCACACATTTCAATATCTTTTTTATTTAACATATTATATCTCCTAATAAACAAAATCTTCTATAATATAATCACTAAAATTCTTAAAATACTTATTACAAAAATCTTTAGCTTCAGTATAAGTCTCAAACCATATAGCTTCTTCTCTATCAAATATC
The DNA here is from genome assembly GCA_902776735.1 of uncultured Erysipelotrichaceae bacterium. GTDB lineage: Bacteria > Bacillota_I > Bacilli_A > RF39 > UBA660 > UBA3789. Next base: position 93,530 of record CACYRE010000001.1, read on the forward strand.
CATTTACATTTATTACCAATATCTGATGCTAAATATAATTTTGTGTTAGTTCCAGAAATCATTGTTATAACATAAAATAAATTATCCATTATTATTCTCCTCATCATAAATAAATTCTATACAATTAGGGTCAGCATACTCTGTTTCTTTATAAGGTAAAAGAGAATCAAATTCATAAATTCTATTTAAATATTGTAAATTATTTTTATTTGCATATTTTGACTTAATTTTAAAGAAAATTTTAAATCCATTTCTTGTTTTTTCAATCCTAGTAATTTTTTCAACGTAGTCCATATTCTTTATTTCAATAGATTTTAAATATATTCTATTTAAATCATTTTCCATTATTATTTTCTCCATTATCTTTTTCTAATTCTAATATAACAGAGCCATTTAAATGATGGCCCACCAACTCCTCGCATAGATAGCCCTATTACTTAATATAATTATAATACAAATTTTTGTAAATGTAAATACATTTTTAATGTATTCTTTAATTTCCACTAGGTTCATATAATTCTTCCTTAATAATATCTATTCTGTCTAAAGTATAAATGTTTACTCTAATAAATTCTATTTCTTTCTTGGTATCATTTTCATTTTCCATTTTTCAAATTCCTCTAATTTACTATAATTAAATTCAATAGTTTTTATATTATAACTATTATATAATTTTATTATTTTTCTTACATTTTCAAAAGACAAGACGTTTAAATCGACTTCAGATGTATGATTTTTAGTACTAACTAAAAAGGTTCTTAAAGTTTCATAAGGAATATTTAAATCCCTATGTAATCTATCTAAAAATCTGTTAACTTTTCTTTCTTTATCATGTAAAAATAAAAATACAATTTCTGTATATATTTTTATCATTAAATATTTTAAAGTAGCTATACTGTTAACATCTTTAAAATCTTGATATTCTGGAAATAAATCTGCTATAGAACATTCTAATACTTCAGCTATTTTTACTATAGTAGTATTTTTAGGCTTAGTTTTACCATTACAAATATAGGAAATTGTACAATTTCTTAATCCTGTTTTCTCACAAATAACTCTATTAGTAATTCCTTTTTCTAATTTAATTTTAGAAATATTATTATATTTAGTATTTAATTTATTTCCAAGAGTTCTATTAACTAAATCATTTCTTAAAGCTTCTTTATATAATATTTTTAATTTATCTTTAATATTAACATTAAATTTCTTTTCATAAAGATTTATTAATCTATTATAATATGTAATAGATTCTCCTATATATTTAGCTGCAGAGACTTTAGTATAACCTCCTTCTAAAATTTTATTAATTTTAGCTATATGTTCATCAGTTAAATTAATAAAATTTAAACTTAATCTTTCACTTATAATATGGTCTTTTACATTTATAAGTGGAATCTCATCATACATTTCTGTAATAGGATTAACTTCATAAATCTTTCTACATTCATGACATACCATCTGTATCTCATAAGGAGATACTCTATTATTTTTTAAATTTGCAGGTTTACCACAAAATTGACATTCTTTTTTAATATCGGTACATGTATTAATAAGTCTCAAAATATATCTTCCCTGTTTACCAAAGTCGTCAAATTCTTTCTTCATATTAATCAGATTCCTCCTAAACTAATTTTAATAAGAAATTAATATAATTTATTACCTAATATACTAAAAGTCCTTAAAATTAATTCTCGTGATTATTTTTGTTTCTTATTATATTAATATGCAATAAATTATTTACATTATAATATAGATTTTATTAAATGTAAACATAAAAATTAATAAAAATAAAGACTAGATACAAATCTAGTCTTTTAATAAATATTTATTTTAATTTCCATAAGATAATGGAGTATCAAAACGAATATCTTCTGATTTAGTAGCTGGACTAAGCATATCATTTTGAGTAATCTCATAATTTTCAAATTTAAATGGTTCATATCCTTCTATTGAAAATGTCATATTGTATACTCCAACAGGTAATTCTACATATTGAGCATTATATTGTTCACTAAAGCTAGTAATATATTCTGTACCAGATTCATCTGTTATAGTATATGAAATACCTTCAAAATGTTTAATATAATTTCCATTTATGTCGTATGGATATAAATAAACTATTTGAACATTTTTTGGTTCAACTACAATATCTATAGTTTTAACTATTGGATTATACCCTTCTGCTGTTATAGTATAATAAAGTTTAGTATTATCTGAAATATTAGTAGTATTAAAAGTTATTTCATTATTACTTTTAATTAAATCTATTGTAGATAAATCATCAACTCCTAGGCATATTACTTGAGAATTTCCTGCATTAGACTTAATTGGTAAATTATAATTCTCACCTATTTTAAGTGTTAAAGACTTTGGAATTTCAGTTTCAATTTCTATGTCTTTACTATCAACAGAATAAAAATTTAATAATACTCCACCGAAATCTCCTGATTCATCAGTTAGTTTATCTAATCCTAAAACAGAACTAGCAAGTGTTCCTTTTTTATACATCTCTTCTAATAATATTTGTTCATTTTCATCTAATCTATTAATTAAAATCTTATCAGTAGATTTTATTTCTGCATACATATTAAGTGTTCTCCTTTCTAACATCAAATTTAATACCAGAAATATCTCCTTCTATATTATATAAAACTGTTGGAATTACACCTTCTTTAGCTTTATTAATATAATTTAAAAGAGACTCTTTTTCATCTTCTAGTATCATACTATTTATAATTAGACTATTGTCTTTAATATAAGCTTGCATTTTAATACCTCCTAGTATTTCTTAACTAAATTACAATAATTAAGATTTACCCATCCGCTAGGTGTTTTAGCCCAATCACCTCTAATTTCTTTTGTATCAAATCTAGTACCTTTTTTATATGTTTTTATAACTCTATAATTTGTACTAGGACCACGTCTTACATTTAAATTTGTAGTTGTAATATATTTTCCTAAAACATATTTAGGAGTCTCAGGTTGTGTTTTAGGACTTGTTTGTTCATTAGATGAGTTATTATTTGTCTGTGGAATTTCAGTGCTTAATGATGAAGAATGAACCCAAAATTGTCTATCTAACATTTGAACTAAAACTCTTTGTCCTTCATCCCATACTACAGTAGCTAATCCATACAATCTATTATCTGAAGTTACTACTGATTTATTAATCCAGAACTGATTTAATCCATTATCAACTATTACTTCTGTACCACCATCATAAGCTATTGCAATTGATTCATTAACTAAAACTCTTTGTCCTTGTTTATATTTTTGTTCTATTGAATTATTTGGTTTATATGCAAACCATCCTTTTGAATTAGCATATTTCTTAAAATTTGAAATACTACAATAAACTGTATTTCCAGATACTGTTACTTTTCCCCTTCTACTTGAAGAATTAAATTTTCCAGCATATAAATATGGGTCATATATTTTTAGTATATCACCTGAAATACCAGATATTACTATATAATGACCTCCTGTTGTAAATAAACCTTCTGAACAACTAACTATTTCATAAGAACCATTTTTTATCTCTTGTAATGCGTCATCAACATTATATAATTGTTTATAATCTATATCATAAGCACTTGCTGTCCATTTAAATGCACTAAAATAAGTTCCATTATCAGCACTTCTAAATCCATTATTAACAAATAATTTAGCCATTGTTTCAGGTGTTACACTGCTATCTTTTAAACCTGCTACTATCATAGCTGCTGAAGTTGGTCCACATCCACTAGAACCTATAGTTTGATTTAGATTTCCAACTGAAGTATAAAGTATATTTTTCCATCTGTTATCTATTTGTGAATAATAGACTGGTTTATTAATTACCTGTGAATTTCCTATAGAAATTTCTTCTGTTTCTTTAGTTGATTTAGATATAATATCCGGATTTGACTCCTCAAATCCTTCAACTTCTAGATTATTTTCATCATATTCTGAACCACTTGTTAAGGTGTCTTCTTCAATATATTCAATATTATTTTCTATAATATCTTCTTCAATAACATTTTCTATTTTATTTTTCTCAATATTATTATGCACTGTATTTATAATTAATCCTGTTATAATAATTATAATAAGACATAGGAATATTTTAAATAAATTATTCTTTAACTTTTTCAATTAATTCAACTCCTTTCCCATAATCCAATAAGTCTTTAACTTGGTCAAATACTTTTTGGATAAATTGTTGTAAGAAATCTTCAAGAATTGATTTTGGTAAAACTATTTTAATATATCCTGGAAGATAATCGTAAACGTAGTTTACTGCAAAAGATAATCTTTCTTTACCTGTAGTAGAATTATATTGTTTTTCTGCTTCTAATATGGCTCTTAAAGCTACTGCTCTTAAACCATCTCTTTTACATAAATAAATTATGTAAAGAATAAATGATATTACAGCTAATACTAATATAATTAATTCAGGTAAATTTGACTGAATCCATTCCATAATAATTTCCTCCTTTCTTAAAAGCTAAGTAAAGTCTCTATTTTAATCTTCTTGTCATGTAAACAGTGCTCAACTTGTTCTTTATTTACATTCATCTTATTTGTAAATTCTATATAAATAAAACCTATAACAGTTCCATTTTTATTCTCGATTGGAATACTATATGTTGATTGAACATCTCTACTAAACAAAAATTCATACATAGTTGTATCAACATCTTTAAGCATATTAATATCATCTATATAACAATGTCCTTCTTTAATTAGTCTATCACATAAATATGAGAAAAAACTCCTAAACAAGTTTTGAAACTCAGGCATTAAAGATGATAACCCTAATTTTACTGTTTCATTAGTCATACTCATTTTTAAGAAAGATAGACCATTCATATCTCTACCGCCATTATGAAATCTTATCAAACAAACTCTTGCTGAATTTGTTTTAATTAAAGTTTTCTTTAAACAATCATTAATATCAGCTTCTATTTTAGATAAAGAATTATTTTCATCATCATCTATAGTATGTTTAGTAACTCCATTTATTACTGTTGTAGATAAATCACTTAATTGTTTTTGTATTAATTCTTGATTTTGTTTATTTTGTTCTATTAATACATTTAATAAGTCTGAAAATCTTTCATCTTGTTTATCATCTTTTTTATCTATTCTTTTGTCTTTTTCATCTGATTTTTCTAAACCTTTCTTAAAATAAAACCACAACATTGATATTACTAATATTGCTGATAGACCTAACATTCCAATTTCTATATAACTTTTTATTAAATCTACAAATTCCACATTATTATCCTCCTATCTTATTAATCTTCATATTAGTTTCTATAAGCATTCCTAAAGTTATTTCTAAATAAATTTATATGAGTCATAGTAATATGTAACTCCTTACTTCTAATATAATATATAAAATGGAAACCATTATAGTTCCCATTTAATCTTATCTTTATGCATTCTCTCCATTTATATTAATGAGTATATTAGCACATGTATTTATATCATCTTGTGTCATAGCTCCTGAATCTGGTACTCTCTTTATTAAATCTGGTATTTCTCTAAATTTAACATTAGTATCTAATTTAGCTCTTAATAATTGTGTTTTTAATTCTTTTTTAACTTTTTTTACATTTTCTAGTTTTTCTGGTATATACATTTTATAATTCCTCCCCATTTACGTTTTGAGATTTACGCACCAATTTATCTAATTCTGACTGAGAGACTATTAAAGTATCGATTATTACTCCTAATTGTTCTGGATATTCACTAAATGGTGAATCTTCTTCTAAAGTTCCTCCAATTTCATTAATAGAATCTTTTATTAAATCTTTAGTTTCTTCAATGTATTCAAGTTTGGTTTCTATTTCATTATTTTCTTCCATAAACATACCTCCTATTATGCAGACCATCCAGCATCTACAAAATCTTGATAATTAGATAGACTTTGACATTTTGTTCTTTGAGTAGAATTTAATCCAGTATAACCTAATGTTTTTGGAGAAGTATTTACTGCAGTGATACAAGAAGCCATTATATTATTTAAACTTTCATTTGACAGACTAGTACATCCTGTAAAAGTACTAGACAATCCAGAACCAGCGATACTACTTAAATTGAATACAGGTAAAGTTTCTAATTTAGTACATCCATTAAACATATTAGACATATTAGTAACTTTATTTGTATCTATCTGAGGTATACTTTCTAAGTTAGTACAATTCTGAAACATATTAGTCATATTAGTAACACTAGAAGTATTCAATAAAGGTATGGTAGTTAAACTATCACACTTATAAAACATATAAGACATATTAGTAACTTTATTTGTATCTATCTGAGGTATACTTTCTAAGTTAGTACAATTAGTAAACATACTGTTCATACTAGTAACATTACTAGTATTTAGTAAAGGAATAGTAGTTAAACTATTACATCCAGAAAACATACTTTGTGTACTAGTAACACTACCAGTATCTATCTGAGGTATACTTCCTAAGTTAGTACATCCAGAAAATATATTGGCCATATCAGTAACTTTATTAGTATTTAATAAAGGAATAGTAATTAATATACGACAATTTCTAAACATTCCTTGCATATTAGTAACATTACTTGTATCTAATAAAGGTATACTTTCTAATTTATAACAGTATTCAAACATATTTTGCATAGTAATAACTTTACCAGTATTTAATAATGGTATAGTAGTTAAATTAACACAACTATCAAACATTTGTTGCATATTAGTAACATTGCTTGTATTAAATAATGTTACACTTTCCAATCTATTACAGTTTTGAAACATACTTTGTGTATTAATAACACTAGAAGTATCAGGCATTCCTACTACTTCTTTTAATCTCTTAGCATCCCAAAAGAAAGCTTTTAAACTATTAGTTGTAATTGGAACATCAGTTAAATCTACTTTTTCAATAAATGAAAGAATTCTATTTTCAGATGGTGAGCTCTGCGCTCCAGTTTCAGTAGATATAGAATTTGTAAGACCAACATTATAATCAGGAATTTCAACAGTTCCTTCAATATTTAATATTTTATAACCTTTAACTATTTTAGAAGCGGTTAATCCTATACTTGAAGCTAATGTACTCGGAGAAGTGCCTAGCTGGATATGAGCAGCCCAAGAAGTATTCCTTAATAGCTTTCCTTGTGCAGGAAGATTATAATAACAAGAAAAATATACTGACCCTGTAATACTTGAATAATCTTTTATTTGTGAAGCAGTTTGATAAATTGAATCTATTATTTCTATATTTCCTTCTATTAATTTCCCATCTTTATAAATCGTATATCCTTGTGCTACTTCATCTGCTGTAGCTGTTGCGTCATTACCTATACTATCTATTTTATCTACATAGCTTCTAAACGTATCTTCATCAGAAACTTCTTGACCTTTATCAATTAAAGTTTCTTTAATTTGCCTTTTTGTTTCTGCTAAATAATTTAAATTATCTTCTAAATCTTGAGTTGTGTAATCAGACATAATTTACCTCCTTAACTAATCTCTATTATAATATATAAATAATAGACATTTAGATTATTTAATAACAAAAATTAGGACCTATATTAATATAGGTCCTTTAGAAGTAAGTGAGGCTTATTTTCAAAGTTTTATTTTACATTTTAAAATATTTTTCAACTTTATATTTTGGAGCATCACTGTCATTTATGAAAAGTTTAGACATCTCTAAGCAAAATTCATTTATGTCTAGCCTTTTAGATTCTGGATACGTTTTACAGTCATTATAAAACATATTCATACATAAATAATATTCTATAATGTCATCATAATTTATTCCTGATTTAGTTAAAGTATCTTCTACACTCTCTATAGTATATACTTCACCAAAAGGTTTCATGTGCTTAACGATTTCAATAGCTTCATCCTCATCAATATAATAAAGCATTTCACAGATTAAATCTTCATACTTATTTACTAATGGACTTTTTTCACTATCTAAATCTTCTAGCATACTATTTATGACACCTTCTAGACTAGATTTACTTAATTTTGATAAATCCATATTTAGCTCCTTTCTATTGGTCTACACCAATTGCAGCTGAGTATATATTAATATCAGCATTTGGTACAACTGTTAGTATAACACTTTGGAATGGAACACCTGGATTTGCTCTAATAATTGTATTAAAAGAGCTATCAACATAAGTTGTGTTAGATGCAACTGTTGCATTAATTAAAGCATCTGGAATTGCTACTCCATTTGCATATAATTGAATTAATACTGGTTCTGTCACAGCTTCTGGTGTGGTAAATGAGATGTCTAAATTTACCTCATAGAAACCTGGAGAACGGACTACAATATTTCCTGAACCTGATTGATGTCCAATACTGTTACCAATATCAAACTTATCAACATTAAAAGGTATAGCAGTATTAGCAGTAACAGTTATATCCTTAGAATAAGTTCTTAGCATAATATTCTCCTTTCTATACTACACCAGATACTCCATATCCATAACCATATCCATAATAAGGACTGTATAAGCTTGTATATGGGCTTGATACAATATAAGATGGAGTAGGATATGGTCTCAAAGTATTAGTTAAGTTTGCTGTTTGGTCAATTTGAGAAATTTGGAATCTTGCTGTTTGAAGTTCTCTATCTCTATCTGCTAGCTTATCACGTAAGTTGTCAATTTGATTTTGACATAAAGCATCTAAGATTTTTTGAGTATTAGCAACTCCTTCTTCTCTTAAAGTGCAGCAACAACTAGCTAATTGCATTTGATTTGTTAATGCATTATTTGATGCTTGCATTTGTGCTTCTAGAGCATTATTACTTAACTGCATTTGAGTTCTTAGAGCATCTGTTGACATTTGTCCTTGTAACTGATTTGTTTGTAAAGCGTTATTAAATCTGTTTTCTAAAACCTCTTTAGTTGTTCCAAATGAAGTTTCTAGTACATCACGATTTACTTGATTTACAGCATCATGATTTTGAACTGATAAAAACTTATCGTTTTGGTTACTAAATTGATTTGCTACAAATTCTGTAGAAGCATTATCATTGTTGTTTCCAAAGAAGCCTCCATTTCCGCCAAACATCCCAGCAATTATAAAGAATATTATAATCCACCAGAAATAACCCCCTCCCATATTATCGTAATCATGGTCGTGATTATTAGTTAAAGCTAGTACATCTGCGGCTGTTAAGCCTGAATTTGCATTGTCCATAGATGGACCTCCTTTCCAATAAACTATTTATGTAATGTTGCAACTATTACCTAGAATTTCTATAAGCTCTTTCTAATTGGTCTCTCGTAATACCATTTCTATTACATATATCTGCAATTTTTTGAGCTCTTTCTTCATCGTTATTACTATTCGCTAGATTTGAAAAGATTCCCTTTAGATTTTGGTTTGGTAACATGTTCATCGCCATTGTTAACGGGTTTTGGCTCATCGATAATTGGCTGATTAGATTTTGTATATTCATTGTTCATTCTAACCTCCATTTCTCTTAATTTTCTTTCTAAATTTTCAATTTTTAAATCTTTTTCATCTTTAGGTAATACTATAAAATATTCTTTTAATTCTCCATCTGTTTCTTTTATTGATAATTTTCCATTCTTTAAATCAATAAAAGCAGTTTTGTTTTGTACATAAATGTCTGATGGATTCTCTGTTGTGAATTTTGCCTCGAATATAGGCTGATTATTAGTAGTTGGAGTAGTTATAATGTTATTAATCGGTTGAGGCATATTTTGATAGTTTGCTTTAAGTCTTTGTAAATCCTCAATTTGTCTATCAATTCTACTCAATTCCATTGGATTATACATAATCATTCCTCCTATTTAATTTTTATAGTTAGATTATATTTAAATAGAAATTAAAATGTCATTCTGAATACATTAAAAAATTGCATAAAAATAGAGAGTATATTTTCATATACTCTCATCATTTAAATATTCAATTAAAATTTACAGTATATTCTGACTGCAAATGCAACCTTATCTAATTTTTCAGCAACTCTAGGACCATCTAATTCTAATAAATCAGATATTTCTCCAAAAGTCTTATGGTCTTTAAACCTATATTTATAGATAAGATATTCTATGGTATTACTTTCTTTTAATTTCTTCTCAAATTCTATAAGTCTATCATCAAATTCATTGTATTTAATAAAATCTATAATGTCTTGATATTTGCTAGGCTCACCATGATTTTTCCATAAATATAAACAAGTAATATCAGACCTTCCAGTCATTATAAGTGCTCCAAATATTGCGAATAAAATTGATATAACTAAATCTACTTTCAATATTACAAATATACTTAGCATTATTAATGTACTCCAAATAAGACATCTATACCAAGTTTTAAAATGTAATGCTTTTCCAAACATACCTCTACTAATTAAGAAAGTTAACATTAACATTATAATAAACTTATATTCTAATTTTAATGCTAAGCCTACAAGAAAAATAACTATGGTTTCAGCAATATTAAAAATAATACCACCAATATTTTTCTTTAACCATTCCATAATTATTCTCCTTCTTCAACATCATAAGCCCATAACCAACTTGGCCATCCACCCATATTAAACACCTCCATTCATTAAAATAAATACCAAACAACAATTTATAATAAAGAACATAAAGTTGAATGTAACAACATTTAATGCTCTAAAAGTAGCTGATTTCATTTTCTTCTTTATTTTATCATTTCTATTCCAAAGTTTCTTATATAAATCTTGAATTTTATATAATTTATCTTTAAATACTAATATAAATGAAAACATTAAAATTCTTGAAACTAATATAAATATATAATATATTCCTATAGTCTTCCAAATCACTAAATAAGACACTATGCTAATTATCATTAATATTATACTAGCTATTCCAAAAGTAAATATATCTATTATCTGTGATTTCTCTTTATATAATACCTTTAATAATAAATATGTCATTATAAATACAAATAAATGAGCATAAATATTAAATCTCAAAGTTTCCATTATCAATGTATATTCAATAATCATTAGTATAATAAATTTAAATCTATGTTCTTTTAATCTCTTAGTATAAATCATAAATAGTGCAAAATAAATTGCTTCAGGAATTTGTCCTAATAATATTTCTGGTAAATAATTCAATAAATTCATTCTATATAATCTCCTTTAAATTTTTTATTTTAATATCCAGTAGACCATCCAGCATCTACAAAATCTTGATAATTACTTAATTCTTTACATGTAGTTGTTTGTATTAATGTTAATCCTATATATTTTAATGTCTTATTAGACGCTATTTTTGTTGCATTTATACACATTGCTAATATATTATTTAAGCTTTCATTTGTTAAATTAGGACAATAAAACATACTTTGCATACTAGTAACATTACTAGTATTTAATAATGGTATAGTAGTTAAGTTAGTACAATTTTGAAACATATAAGACATATTAGTAACTTTACCAGTATCTAATAAAGGTATAGTAATTAATGTATAACAATTTTTAAACATATTACTCATAATAATAATATTAGAAGTATTTAATGATGGTATATTTTTTAGATTAACACAATCTTCAAACATATTTTGCATAGTAGTAACATTACTATCAACCTCAATACTTTGTGGTAATTTCATAATCATATAACGTATTCCTGGAGCACTATAAGTAGCCATATCATATCTAGTTTTAATAATTGGCTCTATTATTGCATTATATTCGCTACTACCTTCTTCTAATGTACCAGTTACTCCTAAAATAGTAACATCTTTTTTAATATTTTCAGGTATTATATATTCATCTTTTTGTCTTTTTATTTCATTAAGATTATCTATTAAAGCATTTATAAATCTCCTTTCTTTATTCTTCCAGATTATCTTCTGGAAGAGATAAAATTTCGTCTGTAATATCTTCAGCATTATTAACCTCATCTTCTAAATCTGTTATAATTTGTTGCTGTTCAGATACTGTATTTGATAATTCTTCTATTCTTTTTCGTAATTCTTCTACTTGTTTTCCTCCTCCAGAAGATTCTTTCATAGAAGTTTTATAATTATCATAAGCTGATTCTGCTTCTTCTAAAGTATCATAAGCTTCTTTTAAAGTTTCTCCATTTTTTCTATAAAAAATTAATTCTTTATTATTTTCAGGATTTATTACTAAATTTTGGATATAATAAAGATTAATTAATTTATTATTTTTATCTTTAATAAATATAGCCATCAGTATTCTCCTTTCTATAATGATAATAAAGTTGCATATATTGATTCTTTTACTGTGTTTGCATCTTCTTCTGTATTATAAACTCCTTCTTTTATCACTTCTCCGTTAGCTTGAAGATACCCTATTGAAAAAGTATTATCTTCATTATTTACTATAATTACATCTTGCAAAAGCATTATATTTTGTAATCTACCATTTATTGTTTCTATAAACATAATGAAATCTCCTTTCACTTAATCTAATATAATATATAATTATAAAGAAAATAAAGTATATATGATAAGATATATACTTTATAATTAATTATTAGAATATATTTTTAGGAAGAATATTCTAATTATAGATATATTTTTATTTTAAATCATTATCAGCATCTATTTTAATAATATTTGAATAAGAATAATAATTATCTTTCTTACCTCTTATTTGAATATATCTTTTATAATTAACTGCCGGTATTTGATAAATATTAGTTTTATCTAATTCAATTTTTTCCCAGTCATTACTATTAATTTTTATTTCTAAAAAATCTGGAGTTATAGTATTTTTTATATATAAATTATAATGATAATAAATCAAATCTTCTTTATTATATCCTCTTTCAACAACTTCTGGATGTTTTAATAATTCTGATTTTGTGAGCTCAATAAATAATTTATTATTTTTTATAGGAGTTAATATTAAATTAGACTTAATCGTAGTATTTTTTAAATATTCTGATTTGTCATTATTAATAATTAAATCTCCATAATAATTCATCAATAATGTTTGTTCATTAGATATTTCATATTGATATTCAACTAATGTTATATTATTTATATTATCTGACATAAAATCAATAGGAACTGATTTCTTAATTAAAACCTTATCTGCAACTCTTATTTGTGCTGTTACTTGATTTTCTTTTAAATTAACTAGTCTATTCATATCAGAATCTAATACATTTTTATTTCTAGTAATTCTAAGTCTTAAAGATATTTTATGCTTGTCTTTTATAATTTCATGATTAATTCTAAGAAATAAAGTTAAATATTGACTTAACTTACCAGAACATTTAATTGATTCTTCTTTATAATCTACTAACATAATTTATCCCTTTCTTTCAAAAGTTTTTCTAAAGAATATAATTATTTCTTGTATAATAGTCCTAGCAAAATTCATACAAGGTGTAGTTACAGATTCTTCTGAATGTCTTTCAGTAGTTGTTACTCCCCAAGCTTCTCTTATTCTATATTCATAAGGAAGTATAGCATAACCATTATCTCCCCAGTTTTTACCCCAAGAATTTTGAATAATAAAACCAAGTTCATTCCATCCTACTATAAGTAATGCATGACCAGCATTAGGATATTCACTAGGAATCTTAATTATATTATTTTTATCTAATTTTAAATCCTCGGTCTCTACTGCTATAGGAACAGCTATATTATGAACAAACATCCAAGATTTGATTTCTTTCTCATTAAATAATCTAGCGTATGAAGTTATATGATAATCATTAGCCAAAGCTTCTAATTTATCAATATTTTTATCTACTAAATCTTTAGCTTTTATCATTTCTATATTATAATCAAAATCATCTTTTTTAACAGCACCTTTTTTAAGAAGAGTATTTAAAGCTTCTCTAGGATACATTCCTTCTCCTTGGTAATAACCTTCTGGTCTATATCCATAAATCCAGCCAGTAGAAAACTTCCATCCAGACTTTTCTAACATAGATGATAATGCATGAGCTACACAAGAATTTACATTTCCTTGGTCTTTAATATCATAGTTTTCTAATCTAAATTCAGATGGTAATTCTACATTAGTTACTGAGCTAGATACTCTAAAATCTCTTAAATCGCTAGGTGATGGTAAACAACCATTAATTTTATGTTCCATTAATTAGTACCTCCTAATTCTGTGGTATTGGTGGGTTTGTACCGCAAAATACTGAATTTCCTTCAAGACATATAGCAAATGAGCCATAAAAACATTCTATCGTTTTAACTGTACAATGTGCACCATTTTGACTTCCACGATAATAATTCTCAAATTCTTCACACGTATAAATAATATTTTTAGAAATTGCAGTACTATCTATTGGATTATTAATATCTGTAATTAATAATATGTCACCAACTTTAAGAGAATTAAACGTATCTACTGAAACACTAGAAGTTATATCATCTCCATTATTTACATTTCCGTCAATTATATCATTTAATATATCAAAACTATAAGAATTAACTGAACCGACAGATGCTCCAGAATTAGAAAGTATTCCTACAGCAGTAAAATACTCTCCTGTATAAACTATATTATACACTTGTCCAGCTTTAATCCATGAGTGCTGTGGTGATACTGGAGTATTAGAATTATAAAACAATTTAAAATTTACAGCAGATAAATTATTAACTTGAATTGTAGTTGCTCCACTAGCTCCATCAATATAAGCTTTAATAGGAATTATACTTCCAGTAAGTTCACTATATCTTGAAATTCCAGGTATTACAATATGTCTTGTGTTAGAAGTTGAATCATCCTCTTCTTCTATATAAGTATCAAAAAATCTTTTTTCTCCTTTAAAAATTTGCATTATACAGTTTCTCCTTTCTGAATAATTAAGAAAGCATCTAAATTAACTGTTGGTTTAGCTTTAGTCATTATTTTAATAGAACCAACTGATTGCGCTCCATTAGGTAATGCTACTATATCTGCTTTTAAATCTTGGGTATTTCTAATAATTAAATCTATAATATAAGGTTCTGCTTTAATATTTACATTTTCAATAGTATATTCATAAAATCCTGAATATGAATTAGAAACAACCCAATTAGAAGCATTTATTGTTACTGGTATATGTAGATTTGGTACATATAAAGATATTGCTTTAGAAGCTCTTGCTCTTGCAACATAATCGACATAATCAGAACTTTCTTGGTCTACATATATATTTCTCCTATCTATTATAATAGTTTCGTCATCATCATTAATTGATGATATTCCAGATTTAACTAATAATATTGCAAGTGGAATATAAATAGTTTTACCCCAAGGAGCTGGATAAGGTAATAAACTAGTTCCTTCTGCAGCGTCTTCAAAAGAATCATAAACAGTATCTCCATATTGCATTACTAAACAATTGTCATAAATATCCCATAAAATTCTTTGAAGAGTAAATTTACCTTCTGGAACATCATATAAAGCTCCTGTATCGTATGAAATTTCATTTAAGTCATCTTGTATTTCTTGTAATACATCTTCTAATGGTAAATCATAAACTTCTGAACTTATATGTTTTATATAAGAGGCTATATTTATTATAGCCAATACTTGAATATTAGTAATAGCAGTTTCTATAGCTGAACCTTTTAAATAAGTATTCATAAAATCATTAATATCATTTTTATTTGTTAATAAATCAGCTCTTCTTACAGATGATAATGTAGTATCTCCTAACATATTATAAAGATTATCAACTTGAGTATAAATACTATCTATATAGTTTGTAAATGATTTTACTATTAAAGTTAAGTCACTTAAATCTCCTCCAGATAATATTGCAGTATTTAACTCACTAGATACATTATTACATATTTTTTGAATTCCATAATACATATTTTGTATATCTTGAATTTTCTGTTCTGCTTCAATTTTTAATTTTTTATTCATATTATAAGTCATATATTTATCTGTTATAACATTATATGTAATTGGTTGTGTATAATCTATCTCATTATAAATATTTACATATCTTAATGGAACTCTTTCAGATGATAAATTATAAAATTTTTTATAATCTGGTGATAATTTATCAGTAAATTCTATACCACTTCTTTTAACTGAACCTGATGTTTGAGATAATTCTAATCCACCTGGAGATTTAACAAATAATCCATTAACGTTATAAAATTCTTCTGCTGCATCATATTCTGGAGTTCCAGCTCTTGGAGCCATAATGTATAATTGATTCCAAGTACCATCTGTATTAATAACAAATCTTGCTAATAATAATTCATCAGCTCCACCAAACATATAATCAGATACTCTATAAGATAAATCAGGCTTAATAAATAAGAAATGAATTTTATTATCTAGATAAGATAACAAATCTATAGGAAACTGGTCTAATTCTACAATAATATTATTATCTCTAAAATATAATTTAAAATTGTCAAATATTGTATTTGAATTAACTATACCAGATAAAGTAACATTTTCTAATGGATATATCTTTTGACCATCTACTGTTTCATTTCCTTCAAATATTACTCCATTACATAATATAGTACCAGTAATATTATCTATAAAATTAGAACTATCAGTATTTTTATTTATTTTATCTACTAATTCTCTAAAAGTATTTGTATATTCGACATATTCCCAAGTCCTCATTATTTTCTCCTTTCTAAGAATATTAAAAATCAAGTAAAATTAATATTGTTTCTTGTTGGTCTTCCATTCTAGATAAAGGTTGTCTATTATCTACTACTTCTAGCATTCCTTTATCAGAAGTTAGTTTAGCATCCCATTCAGCTCTCGTAATTCCATATTTTATTTCATCTGGAGTTGCTTGAACTCCAACATATAAACCTACTTGTCTAAATGTTATATCTATAGGAATTGCTTCTATAGTATCTCTATCTAATACTACTTCGCACATTATAGATGTATATCCATCTTGAAGAGCTATTTCGCTATCTTGTGTTACAGAATAATATAAACCTTTATAATATACTCCAGTTCTTTTTTGTAAAGTTGTTGGATTAGGTATTACTTTTGCATATTTATAAGAATCAATTCTTTGTAAACCTATAAGTTCTGTAATTTCAGTCATATTTTCATCAGGTACAGGTGGATTATTCTCATCTTCCCAAGGTGAAGTTTTTCCTATCGCTATAAATCTATATGCTAAATCTGAATTCATCCAATCTTGCATTCTACGTTGTCTACTTGCTAATGTAACTATACCAGGCATAATAATTCTCCTTTCATTTTAATTTATCCTAATGCTACCCAAGTAGCATATAAAGTATGTGTTCCATTTGTTAAAGTATATGCACTATTAAGAGTGTATGTTCTTGAATTTTCATCTATAAAACCGGTAAAAGAACCAGTCCCTTGAATTAAAGAACTATTTATAATAGTATTTAAAAGCACAATTAAAGATTGTCCTTCTGAAACATCATCATAGTAATATCTATAAATTGGATTTCCATTATAGGAACCACTTTCATCAGTTCCAGTATTAAATATAAATATAATAGAATTTTGTTCAGGTGTATCATCTATAATATATAATCCATTACTATCTATTTCTTGTAAATTATCATATTCATTTAAAGACATCATATAAATTCCAAGTTGTTCTTTAGTTACTTGATGAGGATTATCTACATCTTCAATATGATTTTGTAAATTAGTAGATATTGGAGTTGTATAACCTTCTATTGTCTCTCCTAAATTTTCTTCTAAGTCATCAACTTTAGAAGAAGCATTGTTTGCTAAATCGGAAATATTATTTAATAATCTTATTAAATCAGGTTGATTTTGAATATCGCCTGTTATATCTCCCCAAGAAACTATACCTGCAGTAGATACTGGTCTCCAAGTACTTCCATCAGTAGTATATTCTAATGTTCCTGAAGTTTCTCTAATAATTTGAACATTTGAAGATGATATTTTATTTCTAAGAGTTGTATCTATATTGTCTAATCTTATAAGAATACCATTAGTTCCAGAAACTTCTGAAATTAAATTAGCTACTTCTGTTGATAAATTATCCACATTTGAACTCATTATAGTAATTGTATTTCCCATTAAATCAACATCATCTTTTAATCTATCCAAATCAATTTGACTTGCTTTATTTTTTAGAGCATTTTGTAAATCTTCTTGTTTAGATATATCACCTGTGATTTTACCCCAACTACTAATTAATGAATTCCAAGTTTCTCCATCTGAAGTATAATAAACAATTCCATTTTCAAGTTTTAATTGTTTTATATCGGAAGATACTATTCTTAAATTAAGAGCATTATTATGAGCTAAAAATTGAGCATCTGTAGCTTCCCAGTTAGCATTCATCTTATCTACCATTTTTTGTCCAGACATTCCAATATATAGATAAGAATAATGCATTCCATAATCAGAAGTACTTCCAATAACTTCGTCATTAATATCATCTAAATAATTAGATATAAGTAATAAATCTATAGCTTTATTCTCTTCTATTGAAGAAGACACAGCTTTTGAAATTAAATCATTTTTATTTTTTGAAGCCATCTTAATCTCCTTTCTATAATTATATATAAAATCATTACCTTACTAAGCGTAGATAACATGGTCTGATTCTACTGTAGGGTCTTGTTCTATAAAACCTCTATAATTAGTTAAACCTGGAGTATTAAGAATAAATCCATTAGTCCAAGGTTCTTTATAATATGTTAATATTTGACAACTTGCTATAGGTTTTCCATTAATTATAGGATGACATAATTGGTCGGTCAATACTCTATCTATTGTAGTATCTAATAACCAAGTTCCATAAGTATCTATTGTAGGGTCATATCCTTGTGTTAATATACTTACCCACATATCTATTTTATAATAAAAATCTTCATACATTTTTAAATGAAATATTCCAATAAAAATCATATAAACAAATATTAATCTAGTACCAGCAAGTTTAGTATCAAAAATACTATCTCTAAGTATCTTACTCATATCAGGAATTAATATTTTTATATCACCAGGGAACATATTTGGTTCTAAAGTTTCTACCCCGCCTGAACCATATTCTACTATCTCAATATTTCTTAAATCCGCAGTTGAATAAAAAGCTTTAGAATCTTGTCCGAAAGCTCTAATTAAATTAGAAAGCCCAAATTCAGTTCCTCTATTACGTCTAATCAAACAGAACAATTTAATAGATTCTCTTTGTTGGTCTGGAGTTAATCCATTATTCCACCTATAACCAATAATAGTAGATAAAGCTTGTAAATGTTCATCTGAACATCTATCTACTTGTATTTCCCAGGGTAATAATTTAGTTCTACAATATAAATCTCCAAATAATTCAGCGATTAAAAGAACAATTAAATTTAAATCTTCTTCAGTAATGACAGAAGAAAGAGTATATTCTAGATAATTATATATTTTACGTCTAAATTCTGGCCATATTTTATCAGGCATATCTATAAAGCCTTCAGTTTTTGTTATATCTAGACTCATATAATCTCCTTTCTAATATATCTCAGTGTCTCCAGAATGAATCTAGAGACACTTTTATATTAAAGTTAATAAATTATATTTCTTTATTTTGATAATCATTTTTATTGATAGTTATTTTGTCTATTAAAGTATCTCCATCTAGATAGTTTGGAATAATATCTATAAATCCTGTTGGATTTACTTCTAACTTATTACTCCAATTTTCGCCATCTTCTGATATTTCTACTGTACAATATCTAATACAGTTAAATTCATTTAAAATATCAGAGCATATTACACTTGAAAATATTGGGTCTCCAATTTTAATATTATTTCTAGAATATTTATTTAAAATAAAAGATTTAACCTTTAAATCAATAGTTTCGTAATTAATATCGTACTTATTCATATAAATTTCAATATTAATAAACGGTTGAACTATTGTTAAATCATGATAAGTAACATTTAATGATGTTAATCTTCTTTCATCTATATAATCTCTTAATTTTTGTCCTATATCTGTTAATATCTGTTCTTGTTTATAATAAATATTTATTCTATCTGTATCACTTAATAAATCTCTCCATCCATTATTCAATGTAATAGTACAATTATTTCCATTAGATGATATAATATACTCTACTTTTTCTGGTTCAGAACTAAATGAAGTTACTCTTTTCATTAAATAACTAGTTTCAGTTTCTCCAGTGTCTATAGCTGGAATAATATTATCTATATTATATAAAACTAAAATTCCTTCTAATAATATAGTATTTCCTACTACACTTGTTTGAGAATAAATATCAACGTCTTTAGCAACATTATCCATATCACTAAATTCCCAATCAGAATTATCTTTTATTATAGTATTTCTATATTTTAAAGCTTCAGTATCTGTAGCATCATAATTCTCAGTATCAGGTAAAACGTATAAATATACTTTATAATAATCATCCGGTTGAATTAAACCACTTGCAGGGTCATTATAATCTAAAGCTGATATGTCACTTATTCCAGAAACAAAAGAACCAACTTCTTCAAAATCATTTATTGTAACTATAGTATTCATTGTTCTTGCATGTTTAGGAATACTATCTTTCATTTCTTCTACTGTTTCTGGATTATATCCTCCCTCTGAAGAAGTACATTCTTTTATTAGCATATTAGAAGAATATTGAGAATTAATTGCTCCTAATTTTGTAATAACATTTTTACCAACTCTTCCATCTTCTCCATTAGATAATAAATAATCTAATTTTATATTAGTTCCTCTTGTTACATAATCTGGCCAATATGCTGGAAGTTGAATATATAAAACCTTATCTACAGTAATATGGACACTAAAACATAAATTTCCTTTTGCATATCTAACATCATCTACTCTATTCCAAGTTACACCATCTATAATTAAGCTCATGGTATTAATTCCAATATTATATTCATCTAAGTATATTCTTCCAAGTTCAGTTATATTATCTATAGTATATGAATGAGCTATATGTTCTCCTTGATAAATATCAAAAACTGCTTTATTATTATAATAAACTGCTTCTTCTAAATTATAAAATCTTATTTCATTTGCTGAATCTGTAAATATTGAATATTTTGGAATTATAACTCCGTCTGGAATGTCTATATCTTCATTATTATTTATCATTGTTATAGTAGAATAAGCTGATTCATAATGTCTAGGTTCATATCCAATTAAACTTGCTAATGCTATTGCAGAAGCTCTTTCAGTTACAGTACTTAAATATAATTCTGAAACTACCTTATCTATTTGAAAATTATTCATATCAGCTAAATATGCAAGCATTCTTAAAAATATTGTTCCTATATCACCATCACTAAAATCTGTCCATTTTCCACCAGATAATTGTTCTGCTTGTAATTTTAAATATTCTAATATAGAATAAGCATCACGTCTATTATATGGAAGAATAGTTTTATCAGATGGGTCTGGTTCTTCTATTACTTCATTATATTGATTAATTAATTCTTCTACTTCTTCTCTCATTTGAACATTAGAATTAGCATTTGCAAAGTCTAATAAATAATTTAAAACTGACAAAGAACTAGTTAAATCTTGAGGTGTTAAATTATTCATGAAATCTTATCTCCTTTCTAGGTACTAGTACCCCTTATAAATTCTAGCATTATTGTATCACCAATATTTGTATTAAATAAATTATAATAAATAAGTATTTGAACTGTATTTGTTTTATAAGTTACATCAACTTGATTTATAATTATATTATTATAATATTTTTCTATAGTAGTTGCTACTTCTTGTCTTATTAAAGCTGCGGTAGAACTATTTGCAGGTTCAAATAATAATTGATATAAATCACTACCAAAAGCAGGGTCTCCAATAAGTGTTCCTCTTTGAGTTTCTAATAAAGTTCTTAAATCTTCTCTAAACTTTTCAGTAGAAAATTTAGTTCTTACATTTCCTAAATTTGTTAATAAAGTAAGACTTATTCCATTTAAACCATAAATATTAGTACTCATTTATTCATTACACCCCCACTTCTAAATAGAGATATAGATGATGGTATATTTATTATCATTCCAGCTTTTAAATCAAAAATATCACTTATATCATTTGCAGATAATATTACCCATGCGAGTCTGGGGTCTCCATAAACATTATAGGCAATAATATCTGGTCGATATGCTTCAGAACCTTCAACTCTATGTTGAGTATCTGTTGAATCTCTATTTGGATATAAATCATTTCTTCTCATATTTCTTATAACTAAATTACCATCATTTAATAATAATTGTTCTTTAGTATCATATCTGCTTCTTACAGTAGTAATTTTAGGAGTATTTACTTCTTTAAGTAAAGACATATCATACCAAGTATCTTTTATATTAGCCATAGTATATCTCCTTTCTAATATAATATATTATTTTATTACAATATTCTAAACTCCAGGGTGATAACTATCATCCCAGAGTCTTGCTCCTCCTATATAAGCAGCAGCACCACTAAAAGACAAGGTACTAGAACCATTATTAATAGAAACTCCTCCTGGACCTAAATTAACAGAACTACTTCCATTAGTTAATGAAGCATTATTACCATTTAAAGATAAAGTACCTGTTCCATTAGTTGCTTCTATTTTATTTCCATCTAAACTTATTTTATTATTTCCTGATTCTATATTAATTTTATTTTGTTCTAAAGAAATCTTTTCTCCATTAGAAGTATTTAGATTTATTTTTCCATTATCTAAAGTAACTTTATCACCATTTGAATTAGTAACTTCAATTTTACCATTCTTTAAAGTAACTTTATCTCCACCTGAATTAGTTAAAATAATATCTCCATCTTTCATAATAAGAGTATCATCAGAAGAAGTAGATAATTCTACTTTTCCATTTGATAAATCTAAATATTCATTATTTCCAGTTTTAATATGAACTTTTCCTTTAGTAATAGCAACAGCGTCACCCTGTCCATTTCTTAAAGACATATAATTACTCGCTTTACTACTAGGAGTAGTTCTATTTCCTCTTCTAGGTAAAGCATTTCCAGAGCTATTTCCTAATTGTAATACCTGTCCACTAGCATCCATAAACGATATATTTTCTGCACCATCAGAATCATCTATCATTACAGTAGCACCTTTTAAACTTTTATAAATAATTGTTTTACCTGTAGTCATTTTCTGTTTATGTGTTTGTTTGCTAGCTCCTACTGCTCTAGATGAACTACCACTTAAATCTTTTATTCTATCATTATCATTTATATCTACATAGTCTCCATTATATATTGCATTATTATCATTATAATGTTTTGTACCATTACCAATATTTGAAGGAACTGTACCCATATAAACAGGTTTATTAAATGAATCTAATTGAAAAGTAATCATTACTTGTGAACCTTTAGCTGGAATTATATATTGTCCCATATCATTAGTTCCACCATTTAACAATGCAGGTGACGCCCATGGAATTTGTTTTGTAGGCATAAAATAAGCTTGACTTTTATTAACACCATGTAAAGAAGGAATCCTTACTTTTATTCTTCCCAAACCTCTAGGGTCATTAGTATCTTCAACTATACCAACATACATTGCATTTAAATCAGTTTTAGGTGTTATTTTTTCTTTATTTTCTTTTATTGTTTTATTTAATCTAGAACTACCTATTTTAGATAAATTAAAATCAAACACTTTATCACCTCCAAATTAATTTATAGGTCTTATAGGAGCAGATGATGAATTCGCTAAACTACTAAATGTATTATTAGCATTCTTAACTCTTTCTTTTTCTAAGCTTGTACTTTTATTGATTCTTTGTGGTACAGTATAATTCACAATACCAACAGTAGTTTCTCCTGGACTATCTACCTTATTAGAACCAGTGTTATCATCAGCATCAATAGAACCACTACTACCAAAAGCTGTATTCTTAATTAATGTTGCAGTTTGAATATATCCTTCAGCTGAAACATCATCAACTACTTGAGTTATATAATAAAGACCAGAAGTATAATGTTCATGTCCTTGTGTATCATAAGTAAGTAAATTTATAAATTTTCCGGGTTTTATATCATTAGAATAATCTCCCCATACAGATATTTGAGCTTCGAATGGGAGGTCTTTTAATTTTCGATATTCTTCAGTATATTCTGCAGATAATGAAGAAGCTGTAGATGATGATTTAATATTAGTTATATCTAGCTTATTTGCTGATAGCATATCAGAAAAATAATTTGAATCTGTTGCAGCATCCAATGAATCTATAGTATTTGTAATTTTAGTATCTTTAGAAAAATGTTCAGCTCCTGTTGTTATAAATTCACTTAACATTAAATTTAAAGAAGTACTTCCTGATAAAATTTCTCCATAGTTTTCATCTTCATGAAAACCAGCCATAGCTAAAGCACCAACATTAGCAGCAGAAAAAGAAATTACTCTTGAATTTTGTGTTCCAAAATGTAATGAAATAGTATTAGTATCATTTGATTCTTTATATTCTAATCTTCTAAAATGATGACCTGCTCCATCAACAAAATACTGAAATCCAGCTACTTGTGAATTAAAGTCATCACTACCATTAAAGGTATAAGTAACTGCATTTTTACATAAAACTCTATTAATATATTCAGCTGCAGTCTCATCACGTTGAATAGTATCTATTCCCTCTATCCATCTACACTCTTCTATTTCTGCTACTGGAAAACATTCTCTTAATGAATCACTTCTATGTGCTTCATTATAAGCTGCTATTATTCTTCTAAAAATTCTAGCAGGATTTATAAGTATTCTAGCATTTGTTATATCTCCGCCATCAGGTATTTCAGGATAAGCACAAACTATATCTCTGGGGTCATTATAATTTGCTCTACTTCCATCTGGGTCCAATGCTTTATAAATAGCATCTTCTACAGGATGTCCATCTATTTCAGGGTCTTCTCCATTTTCTCCACCATATTCTAAATCAGCATTGCACCAATTTATTGTTGCTTTTCTAAACCACCAATCAACAGAAGCATCTATTGTACTTCCAGCTGAAAGTATACCTTCTAATGAAAGCATAGTTGCTCTACCAACAAAAGAAATTTGATAATCTATACAAACACCAGAAAATATAACAGACCTATGTCCATTAGTTCCCCAATCGTTAGCCGCAGCATATTTAACAGTTATACCTGGCTGACCTTGACCTGCTAAAGCATTTTCTATTTGGTATGCTGTTTCATCAAAAACTTCTAAAGTAAACTTATTTGCAGTATCTCCTAAATTTCTAGTAACTTGTAAAGAAGATAAATGTTTTTTATCTATAGAATATGAAATTCCATTTATTTCTACATCTAATTGAATTGCTCCGTTGTACTGCCATCTAATATCTCCTTTCTAATCACGAGGATTGATTTTAAGACGTTTTTATATTATATTTGATTAATTATATTAATTATCCATTAGTTTCAATCTGAAATGCTCCTGGAATACTTGGTCTAGTCATTAAAAGTACTAAATCAACATTAGCTGACTTATGTCTCTGATTTCTTACTAATTCTCCCCAAGAAACTGAAACACTCGTACAGACACAAGACATACTTCTATCACCTAAAACTAAAGTTAAATCAGGAGCTTTTACTAATCCACCACCAGTATATGTTGGATATGCTAAAGCTTGTAATGCTCTAACATAACTTAATAAATCAACAAATCCCTCAGCAACATAATCTTCTGTTAAATTTTGTAAAGATAAAGTCATTTGCTTTGCTCCAGTACTAGCATATACAATTCTAGGTCTTGAAGCTCCTATTATATCTTGTGTAGTAAAATTAGCTGAAATTGATTCAGATACTCCAGAAGGAGATACAGGAAAATAAATCATTTTTCCTGTATTATTATTTCTAATATAGCATAAAAATTCTCCTCTATTACCAGAAACATATCTTCCTAAATTTTCATTACTCATTTATTTTGCTCCTTCCTATATAGTACTTTCTGTATTTGTTCTAGAAAAAGCTGAAATCATTTCTCTTTGTACATCTTGTTCTTGTCTAATATTGTCTAAATAATTCATCAATCTTCCAAATCCACCATTTACTGAGTTTACTATTTTGTCTGCTCCACCTGTTCCAGTATTTTTAGTACCAGAATTATTAAAAATAGAAAATCTTCCTGTTCTTACTGGTATTCCACTTGAAGCAATAGTACTACTAGTTGAACCATCAGATGATATATTAGAAGCACTAGAAGTAATAGGCTGTTCAACAGCTCCGCTTGTATCTCCTATATTTCTTACAGATGATGTAAACCAAGGAGCATGATTATTAAATCCGGCGCCATGACCAGCTATTTCAAAATGTAAGTGAGGTCCACTAGAATTTCCAGTAGTACCGGAATAACCAATTAAATCACCAGCATTTACATGTTGTCCAACACCAACCATTCTTTGATTTAAATGTGCATAAATATAAGTTAAATTATCATTATCACCTTTAATCTTTACAACTCTTCCGTAAGAGCTATATCTATTTCCATTAGTATCAGCTCCATGATATTTTTTACCATCATTAGGATTATAAGGTATATCGCTAGAATCTACTACTATACCTGGTACTGCAGAACCTACTGGAGTTCCAATTTGACCAAAATAAACATCTATACCTTTGTGATTCATACCATAAGTTCCAGTAGCATGTGGCCCTACAGATTCTGCTCCACCTATACCTCTATATCTTCTTGCTTCTTCTGCATTAAGTACCATTTCTCCTTTATGTAATAAAGCTTTATAATTATCTCTTGGTACATAAGATAATCCAGCTTTATGATAATTAGACCAATCTAAATCTTTAGCTAAAAGTGAAATGTCATCATCATTTGAAGCATATTTTTGTACTTTTCGTTTTTCAATATCGCTTAAACTATTATACCAAGCTACTAAACTATCATGATTTTCTTTATTATTAATATATTTTAACCAGTCTGATTTATCAAATGCCATTAAAGCAGCTAGCATATATAAATTAGCATCTTCAGCTCCATAAAGTCCAGATGAAAAATTAGATGATACTCTTAACCAAGTAGCTTTAGCTAAAAGAGCTGTATCAGTTAATTTATCTTTTGATACAAGTCCAGTTGCAGTTAAAAGTCTTCCAACTTTAGAATCTCTAACAGATGTAGCTAAACTCTGTCCAACTAGACCAGCAGAATTAGAAAAACCTGCTTTTGCTAAGTCTAATCCTTTACCAAGCCAAGTCTTACTATCATTTTTATTAGCAAACTCTGTAAGATTTTCTTTAGAACTAGCAGTATTTAAAGTTGATTTTACAATTAATGCACTAAGAGCCGCAAGAGAGGCTGCTCCTAACGCAACTCCACCACCACTAGATAAAATTCCTGTACCTCCTGATGATAAAGCACTTGTAGTTGCACTACTTGAACCAGCTATCTTAGATAATAAATTAAGATTACTAATTTTAGCGTAAGCATCAAATATTTTTGAACCTGCCCAAAGAACAAAAACTGTATTTGCTAATGAGGTTAAATTAGCAGCATCCCACGCAGTCATCCATTGGTCTATTCTATTATATATTTTTTCTAACCAAGTAAGTTCTGTTGTTTCTTTAATAGAATCCATAACGCTTGTAGCTGATTTAAGAGTTTCATCAATATTTTCAAAAGCCTTAGATGATGCTCTTTGCCAGTCACTAAAGTTTAAACTTCCTAAAGCTCCAAAAACCTCAGTATATTCTTTACCAAATAATGATAATAATTCTGAACGAACACTATTATCTGGACTTGTAAGAATACCACTACTCATCATTTCACGTACCATTAATTGCATATTTGAATACTGTGTTTTTAAATCTGTACTATTTTGACCTATGTTTTGAATTGCAAAAGCATCTCCTATACCTAATCTTGCCCATTTACCCATATCACTTGGATTTGTAGTTATTAAACTTTCATATAATTGACCTACTTTTGCTGATATTTCTGGACTAATTCCAATTCCATTTCCAGATAAAGTAGCAACACCAATTAATCCAGCATTATTTACAGCTTTTATAGCATCTCCAGACATTCCAATAGCTGCCATAGTATCATTTTCAGAAAATAATAATTGAGTCATTGTATCTAATTGTTCTTTAGATAATCCTAATTGTGATTTTAATAAACCAGTAATTATTTTATTATGTTCATCTAACATGTCATAGTCATTAGTTCTCTTCATCCACTTAAACATTTCTGTTTGTGTTTCAGCTGATACACCTAAATATTTAGAACCCATAATAGAAGCTCTCATTTGTTCTTGTGCCATTTTAGTACTAGTAATTCCCATAGATGATAAATTAGACATATACTGTTTTAAATCTGTTCCACTAAATAAATTTCCCATACTTTCTAAAGTTGTGTCTAATCCATTTTTAAAATCTAAATATTGATTTTTAGTTTCAAATCCAAATTGTTTCATCATATCATTTTGAACTGCTATTTTATCAGTTAAAAATTTATTTAATCCACTATTAGCTAATTTATCTAAATTAAACATATTTAATAATCCAGATAATTCATCAGAAGCATCTTTTAGCGTATTAGACATTGCTTTAGCAAAACTAGTTTGAGTATTTTTTAAAATTGCTCCAGTAGTTTCTATATTTAAATTAATTTGAGATACTTCTTTATTAACAGAAGCATATATTTCATTTACATGTTCAGCGTCTTCTCTTAATTGTTTAGCTAATTCTTTATCTCCAGACTTTAATTGTTCTTGTCTTTTAGCAACACCATCTAATAATTTTTGGTACTCAAGTAACATTTTTTGTCTAATTTTATTAGTATCCTTAATTGACCTTACAGCGTCTCTATCTGAAACTTCTTGAGCTTGTTTAATATCTTCTAAAGAAGCTATTTGAAGTTCTAAAGCTCTTTTTTGAGATTTAAATTGATTTTCTTGAGCCGTAGTCATTTTACTCTGAGATTTTTCTAATTGTTTATATAATTTTTGCATCTCTTTTAAATCTTTAAGAGCAGAATCTAAATATCCTGAACCTTCTTTATAATATTCTCTAGAAAAATTTGTTTGAGTACTTCTATTCTGTAAATAACTAAAAATTCCGCCTCCTCTTTGTCCTGAAGAGTCATTTCCAGAAAAACTAACATTAGGTGTCATTCCATCTTTCCCATTTGTTGCCATTAAATTTCCTCCTTTCTATTAAAATAAACTTAATCGAGGATGGTCTTCTCTCCATTGTATTATTGAATTCACTAAATCTTTTCTTGATTGAGAATCTAGTGTATCAGTATACGAAAAAGAAACACCATTGTCTTGAAGAAATATCTGTTCTTCTAAAGTACTGTTATACATAGAAAGAGCCATATTCACAAATTCTTCAAATTTTTCAGGTGTTTCTCTTAAAATATGAGTACTATTTAGTAGGACGAAAAAATTCTGGACAAACAACACCTGCCACTTCTATGTCTTCATGACATTTATTACAAGTTCTAATTAAAGTGTTATCTAATCCAAATTCTATATTAGACAATGTATTTTGTATTTCAACTAAATCTCTCATGTTTAAATTTTCAACATAATGTCTTTTTTCATCCTGACTTTCAAAGTCCTCTCCATTTTTATTCACTATAGTTTCCATAAGTTTTAAGATAAAATTATATGAATCTGGGTCTTGTACTTTACCTTTTGCAGCTCTTGTTTTTACTAATTTATCAATTTTATTAATCTCTCCTGTTGATAATAATTTAAGCTGTAGTGTATCTTTGTTTACAGGTAAAGTGCAAGTTAATTTTTCATCAATTCCATCTGTATCTAATATATTAGTTTCCATTTCTGAAATGTTAATTGTAACATCTTGTTTAAATCCACATTCAGGACAAGTTATAGTTTGTTCATAACTATCTCCAAAAGTAATGCTTCTAAGTGCAAAAACTAAAAACATAATATCATTTTCATGTAATAATCCTATATCTAATTCTTTTGGTTCTACACAACAAGATTTTATTAATCTTTCAAAAACAGTCATATCTCTTGTAGTTAAAATTATTTTTTCTTCCTTTGTAGTCATTGCTCTCAAAGTTACTTCCTTTGGTCCTCCTAATAAACCATTGCTAGGAAGTCTAAAAGTTTTTTCAAAACTATCCATAATAAAAATTCCTCCTAAAATTATTTTTAATTTTACTATATAAAATTCTACAAATCTCTAATATTATATATAATTTATAAACATAAATAAATCATAGTAATAAGATGATTAGATGAATAATTTATTAACTTATAAAAATAAAGACCTCCAAGTTAATCCTGGAGGTCCTGAATTGAAGGAAAAATTGTGAGATTACATTCTATATGCAAAGTCATAACAAATTGTAATTGAGATTTGTTTTTCTCCGCCATCATCGTATGACATATCGCCATAATCTATACCAGCTGGCCAGCAACCAACTAATTTCCATTTTCTTCCTGTACCTGTTTTATTAGGTGTCCATTCTGTTACAACTGCGTCGTATTTATAATCTTCAGCTATACCCATTTTTCCAGTTTTAGGGTCATAAACTCTCTTTCTCCATTCTAAGAATTTAGTTTCAGAATCATAGTCTATAGCGTCTCTAATTACCATTGTAGTATTATCAAAAGTTGTTTTTCCAGCTACTTTAACTGTTGTATTAAAGTAATTAATATCAGATGACTCTGTAGTTTCTTTTGGTAATGGGAAAGATACAACCATAAATTTAAAATCAGAATCTAATCCAGTACCACTATTGAATTGAACTTCAAAGTGATTTTTTCTCTGTAATTGAAATTCTTTATGATTAAACCTTGTGGCTGTTAATTCAGTATCCAAAGCTTCTTCCATAATCTAAAATACCTCCTTATTAATATTCAACGCTAATTTCTATAACGTCTGTAATTACTAAATCTATATCTATATATTCAGCAACTTCTTGTGGTTTTAATCTTATAATACCATTTAATTGATTTTTAGCGATAGTTTCATCAGTATTAATAGTATCATCCATTATAACTTGAAAATCTGTTAAACCATATCCAGTTTTAATTGAATTTAACATTGCTTCTATTCTCATAGTCCAATCATTAAATACGTATGGAGAAATAGGTTCAAATAGATAATCCCAAGAAATTCTATAAGCTTCTTTAGTTACATATTTTGTAAGTTTTGATACGTTAATTCTATCAAAGAAAGCTGAATCAGAATCTGTAGTTTTATTTCCCCAAACAACGAATCCTCTTCCTGAAATATCATTAATGCAATTGATTGGAGTACTATTATCATATAATGTAGACCTGTCTTCATCAGTTAAATCTACAGTTAAACTATTTACTAAAGATAGAGTTCCTCTAGTTACACCTGCTGGAGCTCCCCATTTTGTACTA
>CACYRE010000002.1 GCA_902776735.1 uncultured Erysipelotrichaceae bacterium
TGTAAATAGACATACTCTTTTTTCTTAAAAATATATTGAAAGAACCATAAAAATAAACTATAATGATAATATAGGAAAATAAAAGAATAGGAGGGGTACGTCATGTCTGAAGAAAAAGATGAGGTAGTCCAATTATATTTAGATGATATTATTCCAAATCGGTTTCAACCACGAGAAATATTTGATGAAAGAGCTTTAAAAGAACTAGCTGTTTCTATAAAAGAACATGGTGTAATCCAACCAATTATTGTTAGAAGTGTTACCAATGGAAAATATGAAATAATTGCCGGTGAAAGAAGATATAAAGCATCAGCCCTAGCAGGACTTACCAAGATTCCAGCAATTGTTAGAAATTTAGATGACAAAGAAAGTTCTAAAGTAGCATTACTAGAAAATCTTCAAAGAAAAAATTTAAATCCAATAGAAGAAGCAAGAACTTACCAAAAAATATTAGAAATAGATCAAATGACCCAGGAAGAACTTGCCAAAACAATGGGTAAAAGTCAATCAGCAGTAGCCAATAAATTAAGATTATTATCTCTTCCTGAAGAAGTACAAAAAGCCCTTTTAAAAGAACAAATTTCTGAAAGACATGCTAGAGCCTTAATCAACATAACAGATGCTAAAAAGCAAAAAGAAATGTTAAAAAAAATAATTGATAATAAAATGAGCGTCAGATCAGTTGAAGAAGAAATAAAAAAAATGTATCCAAAAGAAGAACCAAAAGCACCTTTAGTTGCAACGACAGATGCGTTTGTCAATAGCAAGCCTTTAACTCCAACAGCAGAATTACCAGTGGATGAATCAAACTTCGGAAAAGTAACAATTGCTCCACCAGAAGGAGGGAATATGCCTATGGGAAGATTTATTAATTATGGTGAAGTTGGTAAAGAAGAGGACACTGAACCAGAAATAACTCCATCTGTCACTCAAGTAAATGTCAATGATATAAAAAATAATTCTGAAGACATTAATAATGATTCAACTAATTCATCACTTGATAATTTGTTAAATATCTCCGGTCATAAAGATTTTATTACCCCAGCTGAAAAAATTGTCAAGGAAGAAACTACACCAAGTATTGATAAAATTAATAATTCTAAAGATTATTTTGATTCAATAGATTTAACTTCATTAAACATACCACAAGAAACTTCGAATATTGTTCCAATAAACAATAATATGATACCAACTGATAATGTTATAGAATCAAGTTATACAATAGAAGAAGCAATTGAAAAAATAAGAGATTTAGTAAAAGACTTAAAAGAACATAAAATAAATATTGATACTGATGAAATGAATTTTGAAAAGTCATATCAAATTATTATTAAATTATATAAAGAAAATAAATAAAAATAATTTAAAGTAGACAGATAATATCTAATCTAAAAAGTCTACTTTTTTTCTTAAAATCATTTAAAAAAAATATATAATTTGATACAATATACTAGTAAATTAGAAAATGGGTGAT
Source organism: uncultured Erysipelotrichaceae bacterium (assembly GCA_902776735.1). Taxonomy (GTDB): domain Bacteria; phylum Bacillota_I; class Bacilli_A; order RF39; family UBA660; genus UBA3789. Next base: position 1,475 of record CACYRE010000002.1, read on the forward strand.
TAGATGGGAAAGGTTATATCATTAGTTAATCAAAAAGGTGGAGTAGGTAAAACTACTACAAGTATTAATCTTTCTGCATCATTAGCAGTATTAGGAAAGAAAGTATTATTAATAGACTTAGATCCTCAAGGAAATACAACTACTGGTGTAGGAATTAATAAAGGTGAGATAGAAAAAAGTATTTATGATGTTTTAATAGGAGAGTGTAAAATATCAGAAGCTATTATAAAGACTAAATATAAAGGGTTATATGTTATTCCAGCAACTATTAACTTAGCTGGAGTTGACGCTGAATTATTAGAAAAAAGTAGAACAGAAAATGGTTTTAAAAAAGGAGAACAATTAAAAAATGCCTTAGCAGACATTAGAGAAAGTTTTGACTATATAATAATTGATTGTCCACCTTCACTTGGAGTTATTACAACTAATGCACTAACAGCATCAAACTCAGTAATAATTCCAGTACAATGTGAATTTTTTGCTCTAGAGGGAATTACACAATTGTTAAAAACTATTATGCTAGCACAAAAAGGTTTAAATCCTTCATTAGACATTGAAGGAGTATTACTAACCATGCTTGATTCTAGGACAAATTTAGGATTTGAAGTAGTAGAAGACATTAGAAAATTCTTTAAAGAAAAAGTATATAACACAATAATTCCAAGATTAGTAAGATTAACAGAAGCTCCATCACACGGAGAACCAATAATAGCCTATGATCCAAAAAGTAGAGGCTCAGAAGCTTATATTAATCTAGCAAAGGAAGTGATTGAAAGAAATGAAGGAAATGGAAACAAATAATGAAGAATATGAAATACCAAGAAGAAGAGCTCTTGGTAAAGGTCTAGAAGAGTTATTCAATAGTGAAATATTAGACTATAGTGCTGTTGAAAAACAAATCATAGATGAAACACCAAAAGATAAAGTAGTAAAAATTAAATTAAGTGAATTAAGAAGTAATCCATATCAACCAAGAAAGGTATTTGATGAAGAAGCTTTAGAAGAACTGGCAGAATCTATAAAAGAATATGGTGTATTTCAACCAATAATTGTAAAAAAATCAATAAAAGGCTATGAAATAGTAGCTGGAGAACGCCGAGTAAAAGCTTCTCTAATGGCCGGACTTACTGAAATACCAGCAATTATAAGAGAATTTAATGATGCTCAAATGATGGAAATTGCATTACTTGAAAACTTACAAAGAGAAAATTTAACTGCAATCGAAGAAGCAACAGCCTATAAAAAATTACAGGAAACTTTATCATTAACTCAAGAAGAACTTGCTAAAAAACTAGGCAAAAGCAGAAGTCACATTACAAATATGCTGGGATTATTAAATCTACCTGAAAATATTCAAAATGATATAAATAATAAAAAAATAACTATGGGCCATGCCAGAGTATTAAGTAAATTAGAAGATATTAATCAACAAAATGAGCTAGAGGAAAAAGTAATAAATGATGGCTTAAGTGTTAGGGAACTAGAAACTCTTACTCAAGAACCAACAATAATAAAAACAAATCCACAAAAACCAAAAATAAAACAAAATAATGAATATAGTTATCTTCAAGAAGAACTAAGTGAAAAATTAGGAACTAAAGTCCTTATTAAAAAAAATAAATTAGAAATAAGTTTTGTAAATGGTAATGATTTAAATAGACTATTAGAAATAATGAATATTGAGGTAGAAAAATAATGATAAAAATATTAGGTTATGATTTAACAAAGTTAGTTTTATCAATTATCTATATAATTATAGGTATAATTATATTTGATTTTTTAAAAAAAATTATTATTAAATCTACTTCTAAAAACAAAATATTAAAAAAAGAACAAGCTCAAAAAATAAAAACTATGCGTAGTCTAATTATAAATATAATTAAATATACTATAGTAATAATAGTTGCTCTTGCTATTCTTTCTAACTTTGGAATAAATGTTAAATCAATACTTGCTGGACTTGGAATTGGAACTGCCTTAATAGGTTTAGCTTTTCAAGATTTAGCAAAAGACTTAATAGCAGGTTTTTCTATTATTACTGAGGAAGAATATGAAGTAGGAGATACAATAGAAATAGATGGATTTATGGGAGAAGTAATAGCAGTTGGATTAAGGACTACTAGAATCAGAAATTATAAAGGAGCAACTAAAATAATTGCTAATCACTATATGGATAATTTAATTAATTATAGTACCCATAATACTCTTGCGATAATAGACGTTGGTATTGCATATGAAAATAATGAAAAAGAAATAGAAGAAACATTTAATAATTTGTTTAAAAGATTAAAAGGAAAGATACCTAATGCTATAAAAGAACCAGAATTATGGGGAATAAATGAATTAGCAGATTCGTCAGTAATTTATAGAGTCGCAATTGAGGTAAAACCTACAACTAATTTTGAAACTGAAAGATTCATGCGTAAAGAAATAAAAAAAGAGTTTGACGAAGCTGGTATCAAAATACCATATCAACAAATAGAGGTGCATAATGGAAAATAATAATTACAAACTTGGTTCGATTGTTATCATGAAGAAACAACATCCTTGTGGAACAAATAAATGGAAAATAGTAAGGGTTGGGGCAGATATAAAAATTAAATGTCTAAATTGTGGAAGAACAGTCCTAATTCCTCGAATAGAATTTAATAAAAAATTAAAAAAAGTTATTGAGGAGGAAGAAATATGATAGAAAAGCCAAAATTAAAATTAAAAAAATTCTACTTTCATCCAATAACAACTTTTATATTATTAACATTCTTTTTAATGATACTAAGTGGAATATTATCCTTATTTCAAACACAAGCAACATATAATACCATTAATTCTAATACTTATGAATTAGAACCAGTATTAGTTACAGTTGAAAATCTACTGTCATTTAATGGAATTAAATTTATAATAAGTAATGCAGCTGTTAATTTTTTAAGTTTTGGACCACTAAGTACCTTATTAATATCTCTAATTGGTTTATCAATTGCTGAAGGTACAGGTTTTATTGAAGTTCTAACTAAGAGACATATAAGTAATATGAATAAATATGTTTTAACATTTTTAATAATGTTAATTTCAACTATTTCTTCCCTTATAAATGAAGTGGGGTATGCTATTTTAATACCACTTGTTGCTTTAGTATATTTCATTAATAATAGAAATCCTATACTAGGTATTGTAACAGCTTTTTGTGGAGTATCATTTGGTTACGGAGTTTCAATATTTGTAGGATCTACAGAAGTAAATTTAATAAACTATACAAGAAATGCTGCCAGATTAGTTGATGAAACAAGTCATATTGCTTTATCTTCAAACCTAATATTTATAATTGTAGCCAGTATAATTTTATCTATAGTAGGTACAATAGTAATTGAAAAAGTAATAGCTCCTAAAATTGGTAAATATAAAAGAGATGAAGAATATGCTAAGACTGAACAATATCATATTTCTGATATTGAAGAAGAAGAACAAAAACAAATAGAAGATGAAAAGAATGAAAAAAGAGGACTAAGATATGCCCTTATTGTACTATTAGTTGTAATATTATTCTTTATATATTCCTTAATACCAGGATTACCTTATTCTGGAGTTTTGCTAGATCTAGATGCTACAACATATGTTGACCAATTATTTGGAAAAAATTCTTATTTTCAAGATGGCTTTACTTATATAATATCCATTATGTTCATTTTAATGGGAATTGCATATGGATTAGGCAGTAAATCTATAAAAAATGATAAAGAAATAATAGAAAATGCTAGTAAAAGATTTACTGGTATTGGAACTATGATAATCTTAATATTTTTTGTTTCTCAGTTTATTGCTGTTTATAGAAAAACAAATATTGGTACAATTATTACTGCTTGGATTACATCATTCTTAGAAAACATCCAATTTAGTGGTATTCCATTAGTTTTAATAACTTTAATTTTAATCGCAATATCTGGCTTATTTTTAACTTCATCTTCCAGTAAATGGATGATATTTTCTCCAGTCGTTGTTCCAATGTTTATGCAATCAAATCTATCTCCACAATTTGCTCAAATAATAATGCGTGTAGGAGATTCAATGACTAAAGGATTTACACCATTACTTGCTTCATTTGTAATATATATAGGTTATCTAAATATTTATAACTTAAATAAGAAAAAGCCATATACTATAAGAAGATCATTAAAATTAATTACACCATATTTCTTAATTATAGCAGCAACTTGGATAATCATCGTATTAGGCTGGTATATTTTAGGACTACCATTAGGTCCAAAAGTTTTTCCTACTATCTAGAGAACTTCGGTTCTTTTTTCTTTTAATTAACTATAATCAATGATATAATAAACGAAGAAAAGAGGAGATATTATGAGTTTAACAGCTGGAATAGTTGGTCTACCAAATGTTGGAAAGTCAACTTTATTCAATGCCATTACAAATCAAAAAATACTTGCTGAAAATTATCCATTCGCAACCATCGAACCAAATGTTGGAATAGTAACTGTTCCAGATAAAAGAATGGATAAATTAAAAGAAATGTATAATCCAAAAAGATTTATACCAACAGCATATGAATTTACAGATATTGCTGGTCTTGTAAAAGGAGCAAGTAAAGGAGAAGGACTTGGTAATAAATTTTTATCTCATATTAGAGAAGTAGATGCTATTGTTGAAGTAGTAAGATGCTTTGATGATGGTAAAATTATCCATGTTGAGGGAAATATTGATCCAATAAGAGATATAGAAACAATTAATCTAGAACTTGCCATTGCAGACTTAGAAGTAATAAATAATAGATTAGAAAAAGTATCTAAAAAAGCAAGAACTACTAAGAATAAAGATGATATTTTAGAAACAGAAGTTTTGAAAAAATGTAAAAAATCATTAGAAGAAAATAAACCAATTAGGTTATTAAACTTATCAGATGATGAAAAAAAAGCAATAAAATCATATAGTTTCTTAACTGAAAAACCTATTATTTATTTAGCAAATATTAAAGAAGAAGATATTGGAAATTCCGATAATAAATATGTAAAAGAAGTAAAAGAGTATGCTAAGAAAGAAAATGCTAGAGTTATCAGTTTATGTGCTAAAGTAGAAGAAGATTTAAGTGAATTAAATGCACAAGACAAGGAAGAAATGTTAGAAGCTTTAGGACTAGATTCTTCAGGATTAGATAAACTAATAAACACAACCTATGATATTTTAGGACTTGCTACTTATTTTACAGTAGGCCCTGATGAAGTAAGAGCATGGACTTTTAAAAAAGGCATGAATGCTAAAGAATGTGCTGGAATAATTCATACTGATTTCGAAAAAGGTTTTATTAGAGCCGAAGTAATTTCATATGAAGATTTAATAAAATATGGGGATGAATTAAAAGTAAAAGAAGCAGGACGCGCCAGACTAGAAGGAAAAGACTATTTGATGCAAGACGGAGATATCTGTCACTTCAGATTTAATGTATAAAATGAACACAAAAATAACGATAATTGAAACAGGTAGAGCAGATGGCATTATGTCGCGTACTAAAAGGTTTTATCCAGAAGATTATTCCCAAAAGCAAATCGATGAAGAATTTAAAAATACTAGAACAAAAATAGGAAAAAAATATCATTTTAATGGGCTTCATATTATTAAACCAACACAAATAGAACTAACTAAAGATAAAAATAAAAATTTCAAAGACTATATAATTGTTTCTAAAGAAATGTTAAATAAAAAAGATTATTATTATATTGATTTTTATTGTGATGCCCTTGTCTTACCAAGTACTATAAAAGATGTAGTTCTAGGACATCCTGAAGCAGATTGTCCAATATTAATATGTGAAGATAGAAAAAAAGGCTTTACTGCTTTAACCCATTGTGGAGCAGTAATGATTAATCGTGGAACTATAAAAAATTGTATTAAGGCCTTAACTGAGGGCTGTAATTCAAATAAAGAAGATATTTATTGCTATATTAGTAACTCTATAAAAAAAGATTCTTATATATATGATAAATATCCTCCATTTGCTACCAATAAAACCATTTGGAAAAATGCAATTAAAAAACATAATAATGAATATAAGATTGATTTAGTATTAGCAATTATAGAAGAATTACATAGATTAGGAATAACTAATATTAAAGAAAATAAAGAAGATACAGCAACATCTTCAAAATATTATTCTCATGTTAAAGAAACACAAGGCGATAATTCAAAAAAAGGTCAAAATTTTGTTGGATTATACTATATTTAAACCCTTGTCAAACAAAAATAGATTTGTTATAATACATTGCGAGTATTTAAAATACTCCTTGCTGTATTAACAGCCAAATGTCCAAAAGGAGGTGTACATATGAATAAATATGAAATTATGTTTGTCGTAAGACCAGATATGGAAGAAGCAGAAATTAAAAAAACTGCTGAAGCTATGAAGAAAGTTTTAACAGATGCAAAATCAAATATTATTGAAGAAAAAGCAATAGGTCAAAGAGAACTAGCTTATGAAATCAATAAATTTACAACAGGATATTATTTCTTATATGTTGTAGAAGCTGATAGCAAAACAGAACAAGAATTTGATAGAATTGCAAGAATAAATGAAAATCTTCTACGTCATATTATTGTAAAAGTAGAAGATAAATAAAAAGAGGTAATTTATGAACAAAGTAGTTTTAATAGGAAGATTAACAAGAGATCCTGAATTAAGATATACTGGTAGCAATATTCCAGTAGCAACTTTTTCTTTAGCTGTAAATAGAAATTTTACTAATCAGCAAGGAGAAAGAGAAGCAGATTTTATTAACATTGTAGTATGGAGAAAACAAGCTGAAAATGTTAAAAATTATCTTTCTCAGGGAAGTCAAGTCGCAATAGATGGAAGAATTCAAACTAGAACTTATGATGACCAAAATGGTCAAAGAAGATACATCACTGAAGTAGTTGCTGATAACATAGAATTTTTAGGATCAAAAAATTCCTCAAATAATTTAAATAATGCAAATACTGCAACAAATAATAATGCAGGACCAACACCTTATGACTTTGCTGATAACAGTAGTAATAATAGTAAAAATTCAACTACTAGCAATGATTCAAAAGGAACTGATGTTGATAGTAATCCATTCGCTGATTTTGGATCAAGTATCGAAATTAGTGATGATGAATTACCTTTCTAAAATGAAAAGGAGGGAATACAATGGCAGAATTCAATCGTAGAAAGAAAAAAGTATGTGCTATGTGTACTGGAAAAACCGTTGACTGGAAAGACACAGAAACACTAAAAAGATATACAAACGAAAAAGGAAAAATTTTACCAAGACGTGTTACAGGAAATTGTGCTGAACACCAAAGATATATTGCTAAACAAGTAAAAAGAGCTCGTGCTGTAGCCTTAATGCCATATTCAAAATAGAAATGTTGAAAAATACATTTCTTTATTTTTATCCATATCTATTTCATTAGACAAACATACTAAATTATTATATAATAAGAATAGACTTTGGAGGAGAGATAATGGAAATAATCAAAGAAAGAAAAAAATTAAATAGAGCAATACGTCATGCCAAAAAAATATTTTTGATGGGACATAAAAACTTAGATTTAGATGCCTTGGGAAGTCAAATTGGTATGTATATGGTTTTAAAGAAAAAGAAAAAAGATTGTTATATAATAATTGATGATAAAGAACATGAAGCAGGAGTAGAAAAAATTCTAAGAGAACTTGATGGTGTAATTACAAAAATAAAAAGTTCTGAAATTGATGAAAATTTATCTCCAAATAATTCAAAAAATTTACTAATTATTTTAGATACTAATAAAACTGAGTTAGTTCAAAGTAAAGAAGCACTAAATAAAATAAATAAAAAATTAGTAATCGATCATCATATATTAGGCAAAACAACTATAAAGAATGCCGATATTATTGATGACTCTAAAGCCTCAAGCACCTGTGAAATGATAACTAGCCTAATTGAATATTATGACGTAGAAGTGGATTCTTACTATGCTACAATACTATTATCAGGAATAGTTCTAGATACTAATAACTATACATTAAATACTACTTCAGAAACATTTTACGCTTCATACTATCTATCATCACTTGGAGCAAGTGCAAAAAAAGTTCAATATTTACTAAAACAAGATATTGAAGAATATACTGAAAGACAAAAATTAATGGCTAATATTGAAACTATTAATGATATAATAGCTTTTACACATGCATCAACTAATACAATTTATAGAAAAGAAGATCTTGCTAAAGTAGCAGATACTTTACTCTTCTTTAATAACATTGAAGCATCATTTGTCATAGGAAAAATAGATAAAGAAACAGTAGGAATAAGTGCTAGAAGTTTAGGAAATTATGATATATTAAATGTATTAAAAAAATTTAATGGTGGAGGAGACACTAACTCAGGAGCTGCAACTGTAGAAAAATCAACTATTTCTAAAGTAGAACAAGAATTAAAAAAACTAATTAAAGAAGGTGAATGAGATGGAAGTTATATTTATTAAAAATCTAAAAAACCAAGGAAAAGTAGGCCAAATAAAAAAAGTAAAAGATGGTTATGCAGAAAATTACTTGATAAAAAATGGTTATGCTGTAAAAAAAACTAAAGAAAATTTAGCTAAATTAAATCATGAACAAGAAAAAAAAGCAAAACAAGATGAAAATAATAAAAAAGAAGCTGAAAGCCTAAAAAAAGAACTTTCTAAAGTAACATTAGAATTTAAAGTAAAAACAGGCGAAGCAGATAAAGTATTTGGAAGTATAAGTGCTAAACAAATAAAAGATGAATTAAAAAAACTTGGATTTAATATTGAAAAAAATGCTATTGAAATTTCTTCTCCAATAGCAACACTTGGTTTTCATAACATAAATATTACTCTATATCAAAATGTAGTTGCAACAATTAAAATACATGTAATAAAATAGAGGTGATTATATGCCAATAAGGACATTACCAAACAATCAAGAGGCTGAAGCGTCAGTCCTAGGTGCTTGCTTTTTATCTAAATATGCCCTTCAAAAAGCTAGTGAGAATTTAACAGTAGATTCATTTTATAATGAAAAAAACAGTAAAATATATGCAACTTTATTAGCTTTAATGGAAGAAAATACTCCTATCGATATAACAACAATTACCAGTGAATTGAAAAAGAAAAATGAATTAACTGAAGTAGGTGGAGTAGAATATATAACAGAAATAGTAAATTTCGTTCCAACAGCCAGCAATGTTGACTATTATATTAAAACAGTTGAAGAATCAGCTATTCTTAGAAACTTAATCACAACTGCTGAAGAAATAGCAACAGAAGGGTATAGTAGTGATGAAACTGTTAATGAAATTCTAGATAACTCTGAAAAGAAAATTTTAAATATAGTAAAAAACAGAAAAGCTAGTGAATTTAGAACTATTAAAGATGTTTTAATTAAAACACAATCAGATCTAGAAAGATTATCTGAAAATAAAGGCGAGATTACAGGGCTCGCAACAGGTTGGTATGACTTTGATAAACTTACAACTGGCCTTCATCCTAATGAATTCATTATTATTGCTGCTCGTCCAGCTATGGGAAAAACAGCATTTGCCCTAAATCTTGCTACACACGTTGCCATGACTCAAGACAAGTCAGTTGCCTTATTCAACTTAGAAATGAGTGCTGAACAACTTGCTATGAGAATATTATCAAGTCTTGGTCAAATAGAAGGATTTAAATTAAGAACTGGAAACTTAATGAACCAAGACTGGAGAAGAATTAATGAAGCATCTTCTCAACTATCAAATACTAATTTAGTTATAGATGATACTCCAGGTATAACAATTGGAGAAATAAGAGCTAAATGTCGTAGACTTGCCAGTAGTGAAAAAGGATTATCATTAGTAATAATCGACTATCTTCAGTTAATATCAGGTGGTAAAAACTATGGTACCAATAGACAACAAGAAGTATCAGATATATCAAGGAGCTTAAAAACACTAGCAATGGAATTACAAGTACCAGTCATAGCTCTTTCACAATTATCTCGAGGTGTTGAAGCCAGAGAAGACAAAAGACCTTTAATGAGCGATTTACGTGAATCAGGTTCAATTGAACAAGATGCTGACATAGTTGCCTTTCTTTATCGTGATGATTATTATAATAAAGAAGCAAGAACAGATGACAACAATAGTATTAGTGAATTAATAATAGGAAAGCATCGTAATGGCCCAACCGCAACAATTGAACTACTATTTAAAAAGAATACATCAACATTCCTAAATTTAAGAAAAGAAAATAATATGGAGGGAAAATCTAGTGAATAAAAAAAGTAAATTAATTTTTATAATATTTTTATCAGTTATATTAATTTCTACAACTGGTTTTACCAAAATAGAGTCAAAACCAAGAATTCTTTATAGAGTCTATTTAAAAGGAGAATCATTAGGACTAATCAAATCCAAGAAAAAATTAGAAGAATATATTAATAAAGAACAAGATTCTATTAAAAAGAAATATAATGTAAATAATGTATATCCACCCGAGGACTTAAGTATAGAAAAAGAAATTACTTATTCTAATGACATTAAATCAATAAACAAAATATATGAAGAAATTAAAGATATTTCCCCATTTACTATTAAAGGTTATCTCATAAAGATAAGAGGACTAGATACAATAGATAGCACAACCGGTAAAAAAATAAAAGGAAAAGTACAGACTATATATGTCATTGATAAAAGTATTTTTACAAATTCTATGCAAAATACAGCTAAATCTTTTGTAACAGATGGAGATTATACTAACTATTCTAATAATACTCAAAAAGAAATAAAAGATACAGGAAAAATTATTGAAAATATCGCTGTACAAAATAAAATAACTATAAAAAAAGGTAATATTCCAGTAGATAAAAAAATATATCAAACAGAAGAAGAATTAAGTAAATATCTACTTTTTGGAACAGAAAAAGAACAAGGTACTTATACAGTAAAAACAGGAGACACTATTTCGGATGTAGCATTTAACAATAAAGTTTCAACAGAAGAATTATTAATAGCTAATCCTAATTTAAAAGATGAAAATAGTTTACTTTCACCAGGACAAGTAATAACAATAGGTATTCTAAAACCTCAAGTAAGTATTGAAGAACAAGAACACGTAGTTGAATATGAAACTCAAAACTATACTACAGAAACTCAAATTGATAACAGTAAGCCAGCGGGTTATGAAGAAACTACTCAAAAAGGAGTAGCTGGAGAAAATAAAGTAACTAAAAAGATTCAAAAAGTTAATGGTGAAATAGTAAATACAGTTACAGTATCGACTGAAGTAATAAAAGAACCAATAAAAGAAATAATTACAAAAAGCGACAAGGTGGCAGGATATGGTTCTGTTGTTGCAACACGTGGACAATGGGGTTGGCCAGCAACTTGTTCATCTGTATCTAGTGGATTTGGATGGAGATGGGGAGCACTTCATGACGGAACAGATATTGCTGGATGTGGATATGGATCAAATATCTTTGCTGCTCAAGCAGGAACTGTAGTTCAATCTTCTTCTAAATTTGATAATGGTCAATATATTACAATTGATCACCATAATGGTTACTATACTATGTATGCCCATTTATCAGCAAGATATGCCAAAGTAGGCGACTATGTTGAGAAAGGACAAGTAATTGGAGCAATGGGACAAACTGGTTTCGCAACAGGAGTTCATCTACACTTCGCAATTTGGCGAGGATATCCTTATCGAGGAGGAGTAGCGCAAAACGCTATGAATTATTATTAAAATGAAAGTACAAACAATCGCAAGTGGATCAAAAGGAAATTGTACAATCGTATTAGGAAGTAGTGCAAACTTAATAATTGATATGGGAATTTCCTATAGAACATTAAAAAAAGTTCTAGAAGAAAATTCCCTTTCTTTTACAGATTTTTCTGCTATTTTAATAACACATTGTCATAAAGATCATACCAGTGGCCTATCATCCCTTTTATCTCATACAAAATTAAAAGTATTTATTTCAGAAAAAATGTATGATAGCCTAAAAGAAATTGTCCCATATACCAGTTGCAATTTTATTGATCAAGACTTTGCAATAAATGATATTAATATAAAACTATTACCAACATCTCATGATGCACCATCATCCACTGGTTTCCTAATAAAAGAAGAAAATAGAAGCCTTGTCTATATAACAGATACAGGCTACATTAATAGAAAAATTCTAAATAAAATTGTAAATGTAAATTGTTATATAATAGAAAGTAATCATGACGAAGTTATGTTAATGGATGGACCATATCCTAGATTTCTAAAGGAAAGAGTAATTAGTGATAAAGGGCATCTTTCTAATAAAACAACAGCCAAATATTTATCTAAAATAGTTGGTCCAAATACTAAAAACATAATTCTAGCTCATAGAAGTGAAACAAATAATACAGAAGAAAAAATAAAAGAAGCCATAGAAGAAGTAAACTTAAGAGAAGATATAAATGTTATAATTGCTAAACAAAATGAACCATCTCCCTTAATAGAAATATAGAGGTAAAAATGATAAAGATAATAACAATAGGTAGTATAAAAGAAAAATATTTAAAAGATGCTATTAATGAATATTTAAAAAGACTGAAAAAATATACAGAAATTGAAATAATTGAATTAAAAGATGAAGGACTAGTAGAAAAAGATAAAGCAATTAAATTAGAAGGACAGAAAATAGAAAGATATCTAAATAATAAAGATTATATTATAACATTAGAAATAGAAGGTAAGGAACTAACGTCCTTAGAATTTGCTTCTAAATTAGATAATATATTTATAGCTCATAGTAATATAACTTTTATTATAGGTGGAAGTTATGGCTTATCTAATCAGATTAAAGAAAAATCTAATTTTCATCTTTCGTTTTCTAAAATGACCTTTCCACATCAATTATTTAGATTAATTCTCTTAGAACAAATATACAGATCATTTAAAATAAATAATAATGAGAGTTATCATAAGTAAAATAAGAAAAGAGGAATAATATGATTGGTAATAATTGGGACATTAAATTAAAAGATGAATTTAAAAAGGAATATTTTACTAATTTAATGAACTTTATTAAAAATGAATATAAAACAAAGACCATTTATCCAAAACAGAATGAAGTATTTAATGCCTTCAGATATACTGATTTTAATAATGTAAAGGTAGTAATTATAGGTCAAGACCCATATCATGGCCCAAATCAAGCAGAAGGCTTATCTTTCTCAGTAAGTAATGAAGTATTAAAACCACCTTCACTACAAAACATTTTTAAAGAACTAGAAAGTGACTTAGGAATACCATTTCCTAAACATAATTCATTAAAACCTTGGGCCAAACAAGGAGTTCTTTTATTAAATGCTGTCTTAACAGTAGAAGAACACAAACCAACATCCCATAAAGATAAAGGCTGGGAAACATTTACTGACGATGTAATTAAAATTATAAATAAAAAACAACAGCCAGTTGTCTTTATACTCTGGGGAGCATTCGCTAGAAGCAAAAAAAATCTAATTACCAATCCTAAACATTTAATTATTGAATCAGCTCATCCATCACCATTCTCCGCAAGAAATGGTTTCTTTGGAAGTAAGCCATTCTCTAGAACTAATGAATTTTTAAGAAAAAACAATCTAAAAGAAATAGATTGGCGTATAGAATAGAATTAAATTAACTATATTTTACACTTTTCTTGTGGAAAAAGTAAAAATCACTTTAATTAAAAATTTAAATAGTTTATATTAAAGATGGAGGAATAATATGAATATAGAAAAATTAGAAATAGTAAAAAATAGACTAGGCTTTATCGCAGCACTAGACCAATCAGGAGGAAGTTCAGCAAAAACTTTGGAAAAATATGGAATACCTGCAAGCTCTTACAATAGCGAAGAAGAAATGTTTAGTTTAATCCATGAAATGAGAGCTCGTGTAATAACTTCCCCTAAATTTAATAGTGAACATATCCTAGGTACAATATTATTTTATAAAACTATGATGAGTAAAATAAATGGTGAATACACTTCTGACTATTTATGGAATCAAAAACATATCGTCTCATTCCTAAAAGTAGATAAAGGACTTCTAGATGAAGAAAATGGTGTTAAATTAATGAAACCTATTCCAGATTTAGAAGAACAATTAGATGAAGCAGTAAAGAAAAATATTTTTGGTACTAAAATGCGTAGTGTAATTTATACTGCTAACGAAAAAGGAATTGAAGATATTGTTAATCAACAATTTAAATTTGCAGAAATTATTTGTAATAAGGGACTTGTTCCAATAATTGAACCAGAAGTAGATATTAATTCTAAAGATAAGAATGAAGCAGAACATATATTACTAGAAAAAATAAATAATAAATTAACTAATTGGGATAAAAATAAAAAAATAATGTTTAAGTTTACAATACCAACAGAAGATAATTTGTATTTATCCCTTACTAATAATGAATCAGTAGTTAGAGTAGTTGCTTTATCAGGTGGCTATGATATTGATACAGCATGTAATCTACTTTCTAAAAATCATAATATGATCGCAAGCTTTTCAAGAGCTTTACTTGAAAAATTAAATGTAAATCAAACAGAAGAAGAATTTAATAATGCCCTAGAAAGTGCCATTATAAAGATATATACTGCTTCTATTAAATAACAGGCTATACTGTTTTTTATACAAAAAATATTATTAGTTGGAAAAAAGACTTTCTATATTTACTTTAAAATTAATTTTAAATATAATTTAAATAGAAAGGAAGAAATATATGAGAGATATTGTAAAAAAGTTTTCTAATTCAATTATAATTGTTTCTATACTATCAATTATCTTAGGACTAATATTTATTGCATACCCAGATACATCAATGAAAACAATAGGTACAATAATTGCTTTATATATGATTGGACAAGGTATAGTTTTATGTATCTTTGATTTTCAAACAAGAAATATTCCACTTCCAATAGATAGTTTATTTAGTGGAATTTTATCAATTATCTTAGGAATTATAATTATGATGTATCCTACAAGTATAGCAACTCTAGTAACTATAATGCTTGGAATATACATACTAGCATCAAGTATTAACTATATTAGATTATCTATTGAGTTAAAAGATGAAGATATACCTTGGATATTAATGTTAATAATAGGAATACTTGATTTAATAGCTGGATTTATAATTATATTTAATCCGTTTGAAGCATCTATTTCTTTGGCAATATTTATAGGAATTATCTTAATAGTAAATGCTATATGTAATATAATTGATACATTAACTTTAAGAAACAATATAAAAAAGATAAAGAAATATTTTGAAGATTAATTATTTTGAAGAACTATTATTTTAGAGTAATAGTTCTTTTTATATTAAAAAATCCACAGAATTTGTGGATTTTTATTTACTTTGAGCTTGAACTGCTGTAATAGCAATTACACCAACAATATCTTCTGTACTACATCCTCTACTTAAATCGTTTATTGGAGCAGCTATTCCTTGTGTTATTGGACCATATGCTTCAGCTTTAGCAAGTCTTTGTACTAATTTGTAACCAATATTTCCAGCATCTAAGTCTGGGAATACCAAGACATTGGCATGTCCTGCTACCTCAGAATTTGGAGCTTTAGAAGAAGCAACACTTGGAACAAGTGCAGCATCTAATTGAAGCTCACCGTCAATTTTATATTGTGGAAAATTAGTCTTAGCAAGCTTTGTAGCTTCAACTACTTTATCAACATCAGCATGTTTTGCACTACCCTTTGTAGAATGAGATAGCATTGCAACAATTGGTTCTTTTTGAACTAGTAACTTAAAACTTTCAGCACTACTTCCAGCAATAGCAGCAAGTCTTTCAGGCGTTGGATTTTGTTCAAGTCCAGCATCGGCAAAAATAAATGTACCATTAGCTCCATATTCACAATCAGGAACAACCATTAAAAAGAAAGCCGATACTAATAACACTCCAGGCTTAGTTTTAATTATTTGTAAAGCTGGCCTCAAAGTATTTGCCGTAGAGTGACATGCTCCAGATACAACTCCATCAGCTCTACCAGTCTTAACTAACATACAAGCATAATACATATAATCAGTAAGTAGATACTTCTTAGCCTCATCATAAGTTAGACCTTTATTCTTTCTAATCTCAACTAATTTATTAATCAATTCTTCCGTAATTTCACTAGTATCAGGATCAATAATAGTAGCCTTAGAAATATCAAAACCTTTAGCAGACTCTTTTAAAACTTCGTCTTTTCCAATAATAATTATATCAGCAATACCCTCATTACTCGCAATCGCAGCAGCTTCCATGACCCTTTTATCCATTGACTCAGGAAGAACAATTTTCATCTTTTTACTCTTAGCGCGTATTTTAATATTCTCAATAAAACTCATTTTCTCACTCCTAATAATTATCTGTCATTTAAAATTTCAAATATTTCTCTTTTTTCGTCATTATAAAAATCTTTTCTCTTATATCTTTTAAAAAATCCAATTATATTAGATGGAAAACTAACTAGTAATTTATTAAATTCAACTACTGTATCATTATAAAATTTAATTGCTCCAACAATATCTTCTTCATTATCATTTAAATCTTCTAATATAGATAATAAATTTTCACTCTTAAGTAATTTTTCATTCTCATCTAGAGTTTTAAAAAATTTATTATAATCATTCTTTAATAATTCATATTCTTGAAAATTATTCATCTCATCTAAATTATCATCTAAATTTTCTAAAAAAGTATCTAATTTTAACTCTTTTAAAATAATTGGTCTTGCTCTATTTAATAACTCTTTCTTTTTATCTAAGTAAATACTTATATCTTCCTCAGCCTTATCAATCTTTATAATAGAAAATTGAAATTTATTATTATTAATAACAATTATTAATAATAAAATGGTTATTATTACAATAATTAACATAATTATTTCTAACATATCATACCTCCACATTAACTAGATTATATCACAAGCAAAAAAAAAGGAAAATAATAATCTTATTATCCATCCATAACGTTAAAAAAAACAAGATATTTTACTAAACTTTTTTTATAAATATACTATCAATTAATTTCATCAAATACAGGATCTGTATCTTTTGGTTCAGTGCCCTTTAAAAAGTAAACTAACTTTTGCTTTTTATCAGTACTAGTAGCTGGTTTTCCTGAAATTGGTTCAACAAGCATACCTTCTACATTCTTTGGCATTTTATACCAAACATCATCGTTTTTCATATCTTTTTCATAATTTTCTACGGTTTTATACCAAATATTTTGGGCATATTTATAATCTTTTGTATTAAGTTTTTTATCTTTATCATATCCTACCCAAACTGCACAAATAATTTTCTTATTAAAACCAATATTCCAGTTATCTGTAGATGTTGTTCCGCTTTTTAAAGCATAAGTATGATTTAGCTTTCCATTTAAACCAATACCTGTAGGATAGTTATAATCTACATAAGCTGGATCATAAGTTGCTGTTAATAAATTATTTAAAATAAATACTAGACTAGAATTTAATACTAAATCTTTTTGATTATTATACTTATATAAAACCTCACCATTACCATTAACTACTTTTTCAATTAAATGACCTTTTAATTTGTATCCTCCATTAGCAAAAGCTCCATAACCACTAGCCATTTCTATTATATTAATTTCATTTGTACCAAGTGGAAGTGAAGGCACTGCTTCTAACTTAGCTGTTATTCCAACTCTTCTAGCTACATTGATTAAAGAATCATATCCTAAAAACATATGAGTTTTTACCGCATAAATATTATCACTATATGCAATTGCTGTTGCCATACTTATAGCTTTATTGCCATATTTATTATTGTAATTTACAGGAGAATAAGTCTTACCATTATCTAGTGGAAAAGTAGTAGCCTCACTTGTAAAAGCCGTACTTGCTGTAAAACCATTTTCTAAAGCAGCATAATATAAATATGGTTTCATAGTTGAACCAACTTGCCTACTAGAATCTGTTGCTCTATTATATGTAGACTTATTATAATCTCTTCCTCCAACTAAAGCCATAATTCCACCATTTTCTGGATTCATTACAACACTTGCTGTTTCGATATCATTATTCTCTGGAAAAGTTTCTTTAATATTACTTTCTAAATTAGTTTGTACATCATAATTAAAGTTAGTATAAATCTTTAAACCTTTAAGATCATTATAGTTACTTGGAATACTACTTAATTCCTTTAATTCATCCATAACAGCATCTTTATAATAATTAATACTACTATAAATATTTTTTTTATCACTTCCAATAATATTTAATTTTTCATTATATGCCTTCTCCTTCTCCTCTATAGAAATTATTCCATTATTAACTAAACTATTAAGTACAATAAGTTGTCTTTTTTTAGCTGAATCCATATCAATTATTGGTGAATAAATACTAGGAGCCTTAGGAATACCAGCTAACATTGCTGCTTCAGCCAAATCTAAGTCCTTACTTTTTTTATTAAAATAAAACAAAGAAGCATTTTCTATTCCATATTCTCCGTGTCCATAATTAATTGTATTTAAATATCCCTCTAATATTTCATTTTTTGAATAATTAGCTTCTATTCGAAAAGTATACCATGCTTCATCCCATTTTCTTTTCCAAGTTTTATCAAAATTTAAAAACAAGTTTTTAGCATATTGTTGTGTAATAGTAGAAGCTCCTTGATTATTATTTCTACTGACAATATTTGTTACAATTGCTTTACCTATTCTTAAAAAATCAAATCCAAAGTGTTTATAAAAATTTTTGTCTTCTGTATAAATTGTTGCATTAATTAAATTTTTACTTATATCACTTAAATTAACCCATTCCTTCTTTTCATTACCTTTAAAAAATATATTATTATTTGTATCATACAAAGTAATATTATTAGCACTATTAATTACCGGTTTAGGAGAAAATTTAACATACAAAAAACAACCTATACAAGCAATTATTAATAAAATAATAAAAAATTTTATTATTTTCCAAAGTTTCTTCAAAGTACTATCCCCTCCAATAATAGTATTTAAAAACTTAAAAAAAATATACATAAATAAATTTTTATTTATAAATATTAATGTTATAATAAGAACAAATTAAGAAAGGAAGAATCTTTTATGTCATATAAAATTTATTTTTCATCGTCTACTAAAATAAGTGCTGTAGGAAAAATCATTAATTTAAAAAAAAGAACTAAAGAAGAATTAAAGACAAAATTTTCTATTTTAGAAAAAGAATTAAAGAAATTAAAATTAAATACAGAAACAAAAATTATTGTAACTGAAGAAGTAGATTATAAAGAAGAAAATGTTGAATTATTTATTGGTTATTTAAATCTAGATATAAATTCAGAAACTATACAAAAAATTAAGCAAAATAAATATTTAACACTATATTCTATACCTACTATGGACTATTTAGTTTCAGAAAAAGTTAATATAGATGATATAAACAATGTTTGCAATGATATAATTAAATACTCAAAAGATAAAAACGTTCAATTAATTGGTCCTTATACAGAAATATATTATGATCAAGATAAACCAAATATTTATGTTATGGCCCATGATTTAGTAAGAGAAGAATATGAAAATGAATTAATAAAAAGATACTCTATAAAAAAATATAATGAGCCATTTAAATTAAATAAAGAAATACTTGGTACTTGGAAAATAAAAGAGATACTTCCGAATATTAATTTTAATTATAAAAAGCAAAAGAGTAATCCTAAAACAGAATATAATAAAATAGAGTTTAAAGATGATGGTACAACAAATCATAAAGACTTAAAATGGTCAAATGATAATCTATTTTTAATAACTAAGGACCATGTAGTTGCAAACAAAATGATTATAAAAAACATAGATAATAAAAAATACTTAGAAATTAGAATGAGTGAATTAAGTAAAGTTTACTATCATGCTAAGCCAATATCTTATATATACGAAAGAGAAGAAAAATAATTTATGAATAAAAAGAAATATGTGCTATAATCATAACTATAAATTTATATGTAGGTGATCTTATGCCAGTAATAAATATTAAAGTTAGCATATCAAATTTAGAATATAGTGAAAAATTTAATACAAGAGCAATAATTCAAGATAATATTCTAAAATATAGAGAAAAAGATAAAACAATAGTTAAATATTATTTAGATAGTAATATACTAGAAAGAGAAAATAATAAATTAAAATTAAAATATAATTTCATTATTAAAAATAATACAACTGGTAAAATATTTTCTAAAGAATTACAAAAAGAAGTACCTATTAGCATTTATACAAATAAAATATTAAGACAAGGCAATAATATTATTGTAGAATATAAGATAGAAAATAATATATTTAATTATAGAATCGAGGAGATAAAATGAGTTTATATAAAGAATTAGAAGAAGATTTAAAAGAGATAATAAAAAAAGCAGGGTTTGAAGAAGAAAATATTTCTCTTACACCATCAAATAGAAAAGATTTAGGTGAATATCAATTAAATGATGCTATGCAATTAGTTAAAGTATATCATAATAATCCAAGAGAAATAGCTAATTCTATTGTAAAAGAATTAGAAAATGATAAAAGATTTGTTAATATTAATATCGCTGGTCCTGGTTTTATTAATTTTACTTTAAGTGAAGAATATAAAGTAGAAATTATAAATAAGATGCATGATAATTTATTTAATAATATTGATAAACAAGAAAAAAAGAAAATAATTATTGATTATGGTGGAGCAAATGTTGCTAAAGCTCTTCATGTTGGGCATTTAAGAAGTGCAGATATTGGAGAAGCATTAAAAAGACTTGCAAATTTAGTGGGATATGAAGCAATAGGAGATGCTCATCTAGGAGATTATGGAAGACCATTAGGATTAGTTGTCTTAGAAATAAAAAAATTATATCCAAACTTATCATATTTTGACGAAAATTATACAGGAGATTATAGTGAAGTAGAACTTCCAATTACTAATGCTGACCTAGAAAGAATTTACCCTGAGGCAAGCAATAAAGCCAGAGTTGATGAAGAATATTTGGATGAAGCTCGTGAAATAACAAAGAAAATTCAAAGCCATACTAGAGGATATTATGATATTTGGAAAAAAATTGTCGAAATTTCTAAAGAAGATATAAAAAAAGTTTATAAAGAATTAAATGTCAATTTTGAATTATGGTATGGTGAAAGTGATGCAATGGAATATTTTCCTGAACTAGAAAAAATTTATCGTGATAATAACATTTTATCTTTAAGTGAAGGAGCTGAAGTTGTAAATGTTAGTAGTGAAGATGATAAAACTGAAATACCTCCTTTATTATTTATTAGAACAAATAAAACAGTTTCATATGAAACAACAGATCTTGCTACCATTCTTCAAAGAAAAAAAGAAGAAAATCCTGATGAAATTTGGTATGTAGTAGATGCTAGACAATCTCTTCACTTTGAACAAGTATTCCGGGCTGCAAGACGTGCTAAACTAGTTAATGATAATGTTGTACTTGAACACATTGGTTTTGGAACTATGAATGGCAAAGATGGTCATCCATTTAAAACAAGAGATGGTGGAGTTATGCCACTAAAAACTTTAATAGATATGGTAAATGAAGAAACTTTAAAGAAAATTACCAATGAGTCAATGACCGATGAAGAAAAGAAAAAAACATCAAGAATAGTGGCAATAGCAGCTCTAAAATATGCTGATTTATTACCATTCCGTGGAACTGATTACATCTTTGATCCAGCTAAATTTGCTGATTTAGAAGGAAAAACAGGTCCATACCTTTTATATTCAACAATAAGAATGAAATCACTTCTAAACAAAGCAAAAAATTTAAGCCAAGAAAAAGCAAAAATATTACCAGGAAAAACAGAACAAGATATAGCAGTAACTATTTTAAATTTACCAATTACTATTAAAAGAGCAATTGATACTAAGTCATTAAATGAAATAGCTGATTATTTATATAATATTACATCTCTATATAATAAATTTTATGCTGAAAACAAAGTATTAATTGAAGAAAATAAAGATAAACAAGAATCTTGGTTAGTCTTAACTAAAGTAGTTTATGATATAAATATGTTACTTTTAAAAACACTTGGAATAGAAGTACCAGAAAAAATGTAAAAAACTATTGTCAAGTAAAAATATATATGATATAAATTTTATTGGTAATTTTTCTACCAAATTTAATCTATATTTAGGAGGAATACCTATGAGTATTAAAAAAAGTAAAGATGAATTAGAATTAATGTCCAATAAAGATATAGCTGCATTAATATTAGAAGATAGTAAAAAGACTATTAATACAGCTGATCTTTTTAAAAAAATAATAAAATTATTAGAACTTCCTGAGTCAACTTTTGAAAAGAAAATAGCTGATTTTTACACATCATTAGCAACAGATAAAAGATTTATCTTGTTAGATAATGGTAAATGGGACTTAAGAAGTAATCATACGTCTGATAAAGTAGTTAAGGTCGCAACAGATGATGATGAAGAAGATGAAGAAGAAACAGAAGAAGAAAAAGTTGAAGAAATAGAAGATAGTGAAGATAACTATGATGATACAGATGATGAATCTGATTATGATGATGATACCAATGAAGAACTAAAAGACCTAGTAGTTATAGATGATGATGAACTAGAACTAGAACAATAATCTAGTTCTTTTCTTCAAAAAAATATGATACAATAAGACTGCTTTACGAAAGGTTAGGTGTAAATATGATAGAACATTTAGATTTAATTCTTGAAAAATATAATAAATTAGAGGCTGAATTAACAAAAGCTGAAGTATTAAGTGATGTTAAAAAGACAAGAGAATACAGTAAGCAAATATCTTCTATGTCTGATGTTGTTGCTTGCTACAAAAAATACAAAAAAGTATTAACTGATATTGAAAATACTAAAGAGATGGAAAAAGATCTTGAGCTTGCAGAAATGGCTAAAGAAGAATTAACTAATTTATTAGATGAGAAAACAAAATTAGAAAGTCAATTAGAGCTTTTATTAATACCAAAGGATCCAAATGATGACAAAAATGTTATTGTTGAAATTCGAGGAGCAGCAGGCGGTGATGAAGCTAACATCTTTGCAGGTGATTTATTTAGAATGTATACTAGATATGCTGAAAAAAAAGGATTTACTTATAAAGTCTATAATGCAGTAGAAGGAGCAGCAGGTGGTTATAGTCAAATTGAATTTATTATCAAAGGAAAAGGTGCATATTCACTTTTAAAATATGAATCAGGTTCACATAGAGTACAAAGGGTACCAGTTACAGAATCAAATGGCCGAATACAAACATCAACAGCTACTGTTCTTGTCATGCCTGAAGCAGATGATAACCTTGAAATTGAAATAAATCCAAATGATTTACGTATCGATATTTATCGCTCTAGTGGTAATGGTGGACAAGGAGTTAATACAACCGATTCAGCTGTTAGAATTACCCATTTACCAACAGGAATAGTAGTAACTTGCCAAAATGAACGTAGTCAAATACAAAATCGTGAACAAGCATTTCGCGTTTTAAAGTCACGTTTATATGACTTAGAAGAACAAGAAAGAGAAGAAAAGGAAGGCAAAGAACGTCGTAGTAAGATTGGAACTGGTGATCGTGCTGAAAAAATTCGTACCTATAACTATCCACAAAATAGAGTGACAGATCATCGAATAGGTTATACTACTAAAAACTTAGATAGAATCATGGATGGTGATTTAGACGACCTACTAAATGCTCTATCGCAAGAAGACCAAAAAAGGAAACTAAGCGGAGAAGAAGACTAAATGACAGTAGAAGAACTCCTAGTTCTTGGAAAAAGTTATGCATCAAGTGATCATGCCAAAATTTTATTAGCTGAACTTTTAAATAAAAATCCTTTAGAACTATTAAATTACTTAGATTATAAAGTTAATATAGAATTGTCTAATAAATATAAAGAAGAACTTCTAGCCTTAAAAAATGGTAAACCTCTCCAATATGTCATTGGTAATGTAAATTTTTATGGTATAAAATATTATATAAATGAAAATGTATTAATACCTAGATTTGAAACAGAAGAGTTAGTTGAAAATACTATTAATTATATAAAAAAAAATTTTAACTATCCAATAGATATTGTTGATCTAGGCTGTGGAAGTGGAGTAATAGGCTTAACTCTAGAAAAGAAAATATCAACAAAATCTGTGGATTTAATAGATATAAGTCCAAAAGCACTAACAGTTACAAAAAAAAACATCATAAATTTAAATTCTAGAGCTAATATTATGGAAAACAACTTCCTTGAAAATATAAATAAAAAATATGATCTCATTATCAGCAATCCACCTTATATAAAAACAGATGAACAAATAGAAAATATTGTTAAAGAAAATGAACCACATATAGCATTATATGGAGGAATAGAAGGTCTTGATTGCTATAAAGAAATATTAAAAAATATAAATAATAATCTAAAAGAAAAAGCACTTATTGCTTTTGAAATTGGATCAAGCCAAGCACAAGATTTAATTAAACTAATAAATATTTATCTAACAAATGTTAAAATTATTGTTAAAAAAGACTTATCAGGTCGAGATAGAATGTTGTTTATTTTTAAAAACATTGGAATAAATGAATAAAAAATTAAATAAAACCTCACTATTATTATGAAAGCGAGGTTTTATTATTAAAAAATTAATTATTGTAAGTGCTGTTATAATAGCTATACTAAGTATAAATAAAGAAGAAAATATAGTTGTACCAAAAGAATCTATTAGATTTAGGATAGTAGCAAATAGTAATTCTTCAACAGATCAAAAAATAAAAAAAGAAATTCTTAACTCTTTATCAACAAAAATTGTGGAAACAAACAAATTAACCAGTCTAGATAATACAAGAAAATATATTAATAAAAATATTAATCAATTCACAGAAATTGTGGATAATACATTAACCAAAAATAATTATTCTACTTCTTTCAACATAAATTATGGAAAAAATTATTTTCCTAAAAAAGTCTATAAAAATGTAATATATGAAGAAGGAGAATATGAGTCTTTAGTAATAACTTTAGGAGATGGTAAAGGAAAAAATTTTTGGTGTGTTTTATTTCCACCACTTTGTATGCTAGACGAAGATAACGATATTGAATATAAATCTCTTATTAAAGAAACATTAGATAAGTATTTTTAAAAGATTAAATGAATAGAATATATAGATAATTATATATTCTATTTTACGTTAAATTTTCTCATAATTATATGATTTAATTGACAAAATACACTTGTTTACTTATTATAAGATTGAAAAAGAGCCGTAATCTCTTAGAACTTTAATAAATAAAATCATTGGAGGTATAACATGAAAATAATGGAAATTGAAGGTGGAAGAGAACTTTCTGGAACTATCAGAATAAGTGGAGCTAAAAATGCAACTGTTGCCTTGATTCCAGCTGCTATATTATCAGATGAAGAAGTAACTATTTGTAATATTCCTGAAATAACTGATACAACAGCCTTATGTGATATATTAAAAGAATTAAAAGTTGATGTAAAAAGAGCTAGTGAAAGTATTATTATTAATCCTAGAAATATGCAAAACATTGAAATTAAAGAAGAATATTCAAAAAAATTAAGAGCTTCATATTATTTTATGGGTGCATTACTTGGCAAATATAAAAAAGCATCCATGTATTTTCCTGGAGGCTGTTCAATAGGAGCAAGACCAATAGATTTACATTTAAAAGGTTTTGAAGCTTTAGGAGCAACTGTGACAAATGAAAAAAACAAATATACTGTTGAAGCAAAAGAATTACATGGAGCCAATATTTACTTAGATATTGCATCAGTTGGAGCAACAATCAATATCATGTTAGCAGCTATAAAAGCTAAAGGGACAACTGTTATTGATAATGCTGCTAAAGAACCAGAAATAGTAAATGTTGCAACATTTCTAAATAACATGGGAGCAAAAATTACAGGAGCAGGAACATCTACTATAAAAATTGTTGGAGTTGATTATCTCCATCAATGTTTTCACGAAGTAATACCAGATAGAATAGAAGCAGGGACATATCTTATAATAGGATCATTATGTGGTAATCCACTAAAAATAGATAATATTATTCCAGAACATATAGAGTCATTAACTTCAAAACTAGAAGAAATGGGAGTTGATTTAGAAATAGGACGAGACTATATTATAGTTTCAAATTATGGTAAAAAAAGACCAACTAATATCAAAACAGCTGTCTATCCAGGTTTTCCAACAGATCTCCAGCAACCATTCACAGTACTACAAACACAGTGCAGTGGAAAGAGTAAAACAACAGAAACTATTTGGGAAAACAGATTTATGCACATTCCATACTTAAGAGACTTAGGTGCTGATATTACAGTTAAAAATCAAACAGCCACTATAATTGGACCAACTCCCCTAAAGGGAACAAATGTTGTTGCAACCGACCTAAGAGCTGGAGCTGCCATGGTATCAGCAGCCCTAGTAGCAAATGGCAAAACAACAATTACAAATGTCGAACATATACTAAGAGGCTATGAAAATATAGTAGAAAAATTATCAAATGTTGGTGCTAAAATAACCCTTAAAGAAATATAATTACTAGTAGAAATAATTATATTTCTTTGGAGGACTATGAAAAAGCTTATTAAATTATTAATTTTAATATTATTAAATATCTCAGTCTACTTTATATATAATAATACAAAAAATAGTACCTATCGAATACTAATATTAGGAGATAATCTATCTTTAGCCAACAAGCAAACATATATAGACTACTATAAAACATATAAATTAAAAAAATATCATCAAGTATATTTAAATAAATCTTATTCTAAAAAAGATTTATCTGTCTCTAATTTAAGAAAAGATATTCAAGCTAATAAAACAATTAAAAGAGATTTAATAAGTACTAATATTCTAATTATAAATGTAGGTTATAATGATTTAGTATATAAAATAAGTTTATTAGAAGATAAAAATCCAAATAAATTAGCTACTATATTAAATGAAATAAGAAATGATTATTTATCTCTAATTAAAGAAATAAAAAAATATTATCATAAAGATATCATAGTAATAGGCTATTATCCTTCTTTAAAAGATGATTATTATTTAAATAAAGGAATAACATATTTGAATAAAATATTAAGAGAACCTACTAAAGTTATTTATATAGATACTTATAATGATTTAAATAATAATAAATATTTTTCTAATCCTAATACTTATTTTCCAAATACTTTAGGACATCAAGTCATATCCAAAAAACTTATAAAAACACTTGAAAATAATAAAAATATTTGATATATTAATAAGGCAATTTATATCTATGGCAAATTATTTGTCATGGCGGAAGGAGAGATAATATGAAAAAGGGAATACATCCAGAAGTAAAAGAATGTACAGTAACATGTGCTTGTGGTAATACTTTTACTTGTAAGTCAACAAAATCTGAAATCAATGTTGAAGTATGTTCAAATTGTCATCCATTCTATACAGGAAAACAAAATAGAGCATCACGTGCTGGCCGCGTAGAAAAATTCAATAAGAAATATGGTTTAGATACTAAAGAAGCTGCATAAACTTCTTTTTTTATGCTAAAATAGATTATGGAGATGATCTTGTGAAAATAGGAATTGCTAGTGACCATCGTGGTTACAAATTAAAAGAAAAATTAAAAAAAGAATTGTTAAAAAGAAATTATGAAATTATAGATTATGGTACATATAGTGAGGAATCAACTGATTATCCTGATTATGCCTTTAAATTAGGAGAGAATGTTCGTAATAAAAATGTGAACTTTGGAATAGCAATCTGTGGTTCAGGTATAGGAATTAGTATTGCCTGCAACAAAGTGAAGGGTATAAGATGTGCTAAAGTTGTAAATAGTGCTGAAGCTAAAGTAACGCGCCTTGATAATGACGCTAATATTGTAGCATTTGGAGAAAAAACATCTATAGAAGATGCATTAAACATTGTTGAGACATTTATAACAACTCCATTTTCTAATTTAGAAAAACATGTTCGCAGAATAAATAAAATAAAAAAATATGAGGAAGAAAACTAATGAGTGGTAAATTCTATTTATATGTAGTCGTAACATTTATTGTTATTTGGGCAATGGATTCCCTAAACATAAATGGAATATTTAAAAAAAATAGAGTCTATCAAGCTCGAATATTTTATTTTCTACTAGCCCTAGCACTAATCTACTTAGTAACTAATTTTATTTATGATATTTCTTTAACAGTAAATATTGTCTAGAAGATGTATAAATCTTCTTTTTTTGTTCAAACTTATATTGAGGTGATAAAATGAAAAGAAAAGTAAAACTAAAAAAAATACCATTTCTAATTACTCTATTCGTCCTAGTACCTGTTTTTGCTTTAATAATTTTAAAAAATGCTAATTTAACAAATAAAGAAAAAGAAGAAGACTCTGTCACCAATGATACAATAACTGACTCTATGCCTGTTATTAATGCGACAAATAAAATGATAAACCCATATATTGATAAAAATATTAAAATAGGTAAAACATATTATGATTATAAAGGAGAAGAACAAACACAAGAAAATTCTATTACTGTACATGATAATACATACATGCAAAATACAGGTGTTGACTTTATTGGAGATAAAACATTTGATGTTGTAAGTGTATTAGATGGAACTGTAATAAATGTTAAAGAAGATAATCTATTAGGAAAAGTAGTAGATGTAAAACATGAAAATGGACTTATATCTAGTTACCAAAGTTTAAGCGAAGTTAATGTAAAAAAAGATGAAACAATAACCCAAGGACAAGTAATAGGAAAAAGTGGTACTAATGAATTAGACAAAGAAAGTGGTAATCATTTACACTTTGAAATTTATAAAGATGGAACAAGTGTAAACCCAGAAAATTATCTAAATAAAGAGATTAGTGAATAGAAGAAAAATATTTCTTCTTTTTTCATAATTTTTATTATATAATTAGTCATAATTATCTAAAAATATGATAAAATATGAAAGAAAGGAATGAAGATATGCTAGCAAAAGATATAGGTATTGATTTAGGTACAGCAAATGTTTTAATTTATATCAAGGGACAAGGAATAGTTTTAAATGAACCAAGTATTGTAGTGATTGACACAGAAACTAATAAAGTAATAGCTGTTGGTAGTGAAGCTAGTGAAATGTTAGGAAGAACCCCAGAAAAAGTAAAAGCTATTAAGCCAATGAAAGATGGTGTAATTGCTGACTTTGAATTAACTGAAATAATGTTAAACTATTTTATAAATAAAGTTAAAGGAAGATCATTTTTTTCTAGACCGAGAATCCTAATCTGTTGCCCAACCAATATTACTCCTGTTGAGAAAAATGCCATTAAAGAAGCAGCAGAGCAAACTGGAGCCAGAAAAGTTTATATTGAAGAAGAACCAAAAGTCGCAGCCATTGGAGCTGGAATGGATATTTCCAAACCAACTGCCAATATGGTATTAGATATTGGAGGAGGAACAACTGATATTGCGATCCTTTCTATGAATGGAATAGTTTTATCTGCTTCAATTAAAATTGCCGGAAATGCCTTTGATGAAGACATAGTAAAATATATAAGAAGTAAATATAAATTATTAATTGGAGAAAAAACAGCTGAAGATATAAAAATAAACTTTGCTAACGTATTTAAACCATCGAAAAAAGAAAAATTAAATGTTAAAGGAAGAAATCTATTAACAGGTTTACCTGATTCTATTGATTTAAGTCAAGATGAAATAAAAGAGGCCCTAGATGATAGTTTAACAAGAATTATTAAGACAATAAAGAGTGTTCTAGAGCAAACCCCACCAGAGTTATCAGCTGATATTGTGGAAAAAGGAGTTGTCTTAACAGGAGGAGGTGCACTTTTAACAGGACTTGAAGATTTATTAGAAGAAGAATTAAACATACCTGTTTTAATTGCAGAAACACCACTAACTTGTGTTGCCGAAGGAACAGGAGTACTCTTAGATAACATTAAATTACTAGAAGAAGACCAAGAATAGGTCTTTTTTCACTCCTATGGCATATTTGATACAAATACAAGGTAATATATATGAAATAAAATACACAACTGATTTAAATGAAATAACTCTAAATATATGTAATAAAAGGAAAAAAAGACATACATTGAATAAAATATTGAATTAAACAAATTCAACATAAGAAACTCAAGAACTTTATGAAAAATTAAATTAAAAAAATATAAATAATAAAATAGTTCTATATATAGGACTTTTTTTAATAATTTACTCAACTAATGACAATTTAAAAAAATTTTGATAAAATCATGCTAGGAAGTGAAATTTATGAAAGTACAATTAATTGAAGCTATAAAAATAGTTTTAACAACATTTATTGCTTCAACATTAATAATGTTTTTAATGCGAAAAGTAGCTGTTCATATAGGAGCAATCGATAAACCAAGAGCAGCTGAAGGTCATAGACATATTCATAAAAAAGCAACTCCAAAACTTGGAGGAGTTGGAATATTTTTAAGTTTTCTACTAGGATATATGCTATTCGGTGAACAAAGTGTTAGAATGAACTCTATTTTAATTGGAAGTTTTATAATAATATTAACTTCAATTGTTGATGACATTAAATCAATAAAAGCATCTCAAAAGTTAATAGGACACCTAGTAGCAGCTTCAATTATTGTCTTCTATGGACATATTCTGTTAGATAATATTACAGTATTTGGCTATTCCTTTAACTTTGGTATCTTATCCTATCCAATAACCATTCTCTTTATTGTAGCCTGTACCAATATAATAAATTTAATAGACGGACTTGATGGTTTAAGTGGAGGAATTTGTTCAATCTTTAATATTACAATTGCTATTATTGGTTTCTTTCAAGGCAGATTTGGAAGTTTAGTAATGGTTCTTACACTAATCATGTTAGGCTCTACTTTAGGATTCCTTGTTCATAATTTTAGGCCATTTCATCAAGCTAAAATATTTGCGGGCGATGGAGCAACTTTCATGGGATTTATAATTTCCATAATTACTCTCCTAGAATTCAAAGGACCAGCCCTAATCTCCTTCTTCGTCCCAATCTCAATACTCAGTATACCAATACTAGATACACTATTTGCCATAATTAGAAGACTATTAAAAGGACAACCACCATTTAAAGCAGATAGAGAACACCTACACCACCAATTACTTGGAATGAACTTTTCTCCAACAACAACTGTTCTAATAATTTACGGAATAAACATACTATTTGCTATTGCTTCAATATTATATACTTTAAAACTACAAGAACCAATTATTGCGCGAACTATATATATACTTCTATTTATAATAGTATTATGGTTTGTATTTCATACAACAATAATTTCTGATAAGAATCCAGAACTATTAAAAAAACTGTCAAGCAAAATAAAAAAAAATAAAAAGTCTAATTAATAGACTTTTTTCTATGATATTATTTAAAAGAGCGTGATAAAAATGATAAATTTTATAATAGAAGATAATGATCTAAAAAAAATAATAAATAAAATAATGATGAATTATAATTATAAATATAATATACAAAACTATTCTAAAGAAATAAACACTACAAATATCTATATACTTGATTATGATCCTAATAGAATTTTAAATCTAAGTAAACTAAAAAACATACGATATAACTTAAATGATTGGTCATCGATAATTATCTTAGTTACTAAAAACAATAAAATAAAAAATGATCTATTTAATAAGAAATATTTGATATTAGATATAATTAATATAAATAATATTGAAAGAAGATTAAAAGAAGATATAAATCTAATAATAAATCATATATTTCAAAACTTTAATAATTTAAATTACAATTATAAAAATATTTATTATAGTATACCATTTCAAGATATTTATTATATCGAGAATGATTCTACAAATAAAAGATGTTTAATTAAAACAAAAGATGATGAATTTTATATACCAGGGACACTTACTAGTATATTATCTAAATTAGATAAAAGGTTTATAAAATGTAGTAGAAGTTATTTAATTAATTTAGAAAAAGTAAAGCATTATAGCATTAAAGATAATGTAATCTATTTTGATAAAAACATTAAAATCTATGAAATATCTAGATCTAAGAAACAAGAAATAATAAACTATTTAAGAAATACAAATTGTTGAAAAATGTCGAAATAAAACTAAAAGCAGTTTAAAAAGACTAAAATATACTCATATTCTAGAAAAAAAATAATATTTAGTATGTATTTGCTACAATAATTATACCAAGTAAAAAGTAGTTGGTAGAATGTGAGGTGTAGAAAGTGACAGGACGCGTGAAATGGTTTAATAATGATAAAGGCTATGGTTTTATAGGATTTAGAGAAAATGAAGATATTTTTGTTCATTATTCAGCAATTGAACAAGACGGTTATAAAACACTAAAAGAAGGCCAACTTGTTGAATTTAAACTTATTGAAACAAGTAAAGGTTATCAAGCAATTAACGTTAAATTATTAAGAGAAGCTACTGTATAAAAATAGTAGTTTTTTTATATATAAAATGCTATAATATAAATATAAAGGAGGAGATATTATGGAAATTGTAATTCATGGAGATAAAGTAAAAGTTACTAAAGCTATGAAAGATTATATTGAAGAAAAGTTAAGTAAATTAGATAAATACTTAGAAAATAGCGAAACAGTTCGCGCAAATGTTATAGTAAAAGTAACTAATCATGAACAAAGAGTTGAAATAACAATCCCATTAAAGTCATTTATTTTAAGATCTGAAGAAGAACAAAATGACTTCTATGCAGCAGTAGATAAAACAATTGATAAATTAGAAAGACAGATAAGAAAAAACAAGACAAGATTAATGTCTAAGAAAATTAAACAAAGTATGGATTTTAATTTTGAAAATTTTACATCTAATGAAGAAGAAAAGAATGAAAGTAAAAGAAAAATAGTAAAAAGAAAAAAGATTGAAGTAAAACCAATGAATGAAGAAGAAGCAATTCTTCAAATGGAATTACTTGGTCATGAATTCTATATGTATAAAGATAGCGATACAAATGAACCGGCTGTCGTATATAAAAGAAAAGATTCTAACTATGGATTAATTGAATCTGAATAATAATAACAAAAAGGAAGATAATACTTTTATTCTTTCTTTTTTTTTGATAGAATAATATCTTGAAGGAGTTGATATAATTGAATATTTTAAAAAAGTTATTCGATCACGAATATAAAGAATTAAGAAAATTTGAAGTAATTGCTAATAAAGTAGTAGCTTTAGATGATGAATATTCAAAATTAACTGATACAGAATTACAAAATAAAACTGATGAATTTAAAGAAAGATTAGCTAAAGGAGAAACTCTTGAAGATATATTAGTAGAAGCTTTTGCAGTTGCTAGGGAAGCAGCCTATCGTGTAATTGGAGAAAAACCATTTTTTGTTCAAATAATAGGTGCTTTAGCTATTCATTATGGAAATATAGCAGAAATGAAAACTGGTGAAGGAAAAACTTTAACTGCTGTACTTCCAGCTTATTTAAATGCTTTAACCGGAAAAGGCGTTCATATTATTACAGTTAATGAATACCTAGCTAGTCGTGATGCTGAGTGGATGGGTGGAATACATAGATTTTTAGGCTTAACTGTTGGAGTTAACAAAAGAGATATGACACCAGAAGAAAAGAGAGATGCTTATAACAGTGATATCTTATATTCCACTAATAATGAAATAGGATTTGATTATTTAAGAGATAACATGGTTGTTAGAAAGGAAGACAGAGTACAACGACCACTAAACTTTGCTATTATCGATGAAGTAGACTCTGTATTAATAGATGAAGCAAGAACTCCATTAATTATTTCTGGTGGAGAAATGGAAAATAAAAATTTTTATTTAAGTGCTGACAAATATGCAAAAAGTTTAAAAGAAGATGAAGATTTTATTTATGATGAAAAAACTAAGAGTGTTAATTTAACAGAAAAAGGATCAGATAAAGCAGAAAAAATGTTCCATATAGACAATTTATATGACGTAGATAATGCTACACTTCTTCATTTTATTAACCAAGCCCTACGTGCAAATTATGCTATGAAAAAAGACTTTGATTATGTAGTTCAAGATGGAGAAGTAATAATAGTTGATCAATTTACTGGCCGTTTAATGAAAGGAAGAGCTTATTCTGACGGACTTCATCAAGCAATCGAAGCAAAAGAAGGAGTCCAAATTAATCAAGAAACTAAGACACTTGCAACTATAACATTCCAAAATTTATTTAGGATGTATAAAAAATTATCTGGTATGACAGGTACCGCAAAGACAGAAGAAGAAGAGTTTAGAGATATTTATAACATGTATGTTATTGAAATACCTACTAATAAACCAATTATCAGAATAGATGAACCAGACCTACTATATGCTTCTAAGGAAGCAAAATACAAAGCAATTATTAACTTCGTCAAAGAAAGATATGAAAAAGGGCAACCTGTTTTAATAGGTACAATTGCAATAGAAACTAGTGAATTAATAAGTAATTTATTAGACCAAGCTCATATTCCTCACGAAGTATTAAACGCCAAAAATCATGAAAGAGAAGCTGAAATTATATCAAAAATTGGTTTAGGAAAATCAGTCACAATTGCTACCAATATGGCAGGTCGTGGAACTGATATTAAACTATCTGACGAAGTAAGAGCTTTAGGTGGTCTATGCGTTGTAGGAACCGAAAGACATGAATCTCGTCGTATTGATAATCAGTTACGTGGACGTTCAGGTCGTCAAGGAGATCCAGGTTATACTCAATTTTTTGTTTCAATGCGTGATGATTTAATGGTAAGATTCGGATCAGATAGAATAGGTGCCATGATGGAAAACATGGGATTTGGCGATAATGCTATTAGAAGTAAAGCCTTTACAAGATCAGTTGAACAAGCCCAAAAAAGAGTTGAAGGAAATAACTATGATATAAGAAAAAATTTATTACAATATGATGATGTAATGAATAATCAAAGAGAAATAATCTATGGTAAAAGGAATCAAATATTAGATAATGAATCAATCCATGAGATGGTTTTAAGTACTTTTAGACATCATATCGAAGATATAGTAAAATCTCATATGCCACCAGAAGATATGTTGACTGAAAGAGATTATGCCGATATAAGAGAAGAAGTTAATGAAAATTTATTAAAGAAAGATTTAACAGAAAAAGAAATAAAAGGAAAAGAGCCAGATGATTTAATTGATTATATTTGTAAAAAAGTAATTGCTGAATATGAAGCTAAAATTAAAGAAGTACCAGAAGAAGTAAGTCAAGAATTCGAAAAAGTTATTACTCTACAAGTAGTTGATAATTATTGGATGGAACAAATCAATACTATGTCTCACTTAAGAGAAGGAATTTACTTAAGAGGTTATGGTCAAGAAGACCCTCTAAGAGCTTATACCATTGAAGGATTTAATTTGTTTGATAAAATGCTACAAGCTATAGATAAAGATGTATCAGTATTCTTACTTAAAGCAGAAATTAGACAAAATATTGAAAGAAAAGAAAATACTGAAACAATGACAACAAATGATTCTGAAGCAGAACCAGTAAAAAGAAAACCTAAAAGAGTAAAAAAGATAGGTAGAAATGATCCATGCCCATGTGGGTCTGGCAAAAAATTTAAACAATGCCACGGTAAGTAGCATAAAATAAGGGTTTGCGAGCGATTGTGTTCGCAAAATCAGCTACAAAAAATGGCAAATGTTCGCAAAAAGTTCGCATAAAAATATTTTGAGAAAACATTATACTGAACAAAGCCTTATAAAATAAGGGAAAAATGAATATTCAAGTTGTGCGAACAAATTGGTTAAAATGTTCACATAAAGAACAGGCATATTGTTGTCTGTTCTTTTTGCTTATTTAAAGAAAGAGGAGTGAGAACATTATGGCCAATGTAAGAGTCATGAAAAGAGGAAAGGTATATCAATACCAATTTGAGATAGCACCAGTTGATGGTAAGAGAAAGTATATTAATAAAAGTGGATTTAAGACTAGAAAGGAAGCGTTTGATGAAGGAGTAAAGGCTTATAACGAATATGAATATTCGGGTAAGAAAGTAAATGTTAAAGATATGTCTTATTCTGATTTTTTAGATTACTGGGTAGATAATTATGCAAAAATTAACTTAAGATATTCAACTATCATGTCGTATTGTAATATTATTAAGAATCATATTAAGCCAAGAATAGGTCATTATAGACTATCACAATTAGATACAAGAATGCTTCAAGAGATGATGAATAACATTTATGTACAGAATTCTTTTTCTAAATGCTTTATAGCAAGTATTTTAAAGGTTTTAAAAGGATCACTTAAGTATGCATGTTATACATTAAATTATATTAATTCAGATCCAGCTGAAAATGTACATGCACCTAGATATGAAACAATAGATAAAGATCCAGCTCATATTTTTACACAAGAAGAAGTGGAAAGAATTTTAGAAAGATTTAGAGAATCACATTCAATTTATTATTCATTACTAACTGCATATTATACAGGATTAAGAGTATCAGAGTGTTATGGATTAACTTGGGACTGTGTTGATTTTGAAAATAAAACAATTAAAATAAACAAAAATATAATTAAAAAGAATCAATTAGGTTTACCAAAGAGGAAAAATATTACTAAAGGACACTCTACAACAATTTGGTATTATGGAAATTGCAAAAATCCTCAAAGTCAAAGAACAATATCAATAGGAGATAGACTAGTAGAAGCTTTAAAGGAGTATAAAAAAGAACAAGAAGAGAATAGAAAATTTTATGGAGATAGTTATTTATTACATTATGAAAAAAGAGTAATAAATGAATTTACCAATAAACCAGAAATAAAAATAATAGATGCCAAAGCTGAATTGGAAGTAGGATTACCAGAGGCACAATTAGTATTTGTAAAAGAAAATGGTCAATTTTTAGGAACTGACACACCAAAATATGCTTTTAAAGTAATTCATTACGAATTAGGAATCAATTCCAGATTTCATGACTTCAGAGATACACATGCAACTAGATTAATAGAAAGTGGTGCAGATATTAAAGCAGTATCAAAAAGATTAGGACATTCTACCATAGATACAACATATAATATTTACGTTAGAGTAACCGAAAAAATGCAAAATGATACTGTAGAAAAGTTTGAAGATTATGCAAAAGATATGATTATCCCCAAAACTGTGGATAAACCTTATTTTGACTAAACACTTGATTTTTAGAAAAAAAGTGTTATTATAAAAGACAATTAATTAATTGGAGCTGATGTCTAATGAGAAATAAAGCACTTTTAATTTATACACCAAAACAATTTAGTTTATTAATTAATGTGATCAATGAGGGAAATTGACTATAAAGTCTTTTTCCCTCTTTTTTGTTAGGAGGGTTTTATGGTAAGGTATGAAAATGGTGAAATAGTAATAGGAGAATTAGATGATAGAAAAGTATTATCGAAAAAAATGATAGAGAAGTACGATTATAAAGCAATCAAGAAAGATTTTGATGATATTGTTGAATTACTTGAAATGAATATGATGTTCCATTCAGAACATAAAGAGAAATTAAAATATGAAGTTAATGACAATCTAGAATTTAAAATCTTTGTTAATCCATATCTACATGATTACACACTTACTACTGAAGATGACGATTTGTCGGAATCAGATACTGGTATTCTAACAATGGATAAAACGTTATATGAGCATTTTTATGAATTGTGTGAGCTACTTTTAATAAAAATTCATAAAGCATGGAAACATTTAAATGAAGTAGAAAGATTTATTATAAAATC
Organism: uncultured Erysipelotrichaceae bacterium; assembly: GCA_902776735.1. Classification (GTDB taxonomy): domain Bacteria; phylum Bacillota_I; class Bacilli_A; order RF39; family UBA660; genus UBA3789. The sequence continues at coordinate 39,295 of CACYRE010000002.1, forward strand.
ATTAGAGTTTGATAATCCACCTTCTACAGATGAAGAATTAGAAGATGTATTAATGTATTGTAATAAGAAATATTATCAATACAAAAAGAGTGGATTCATTAAAATCGGTACACAATTAAGATTAGAAGAAGCAAGAGGCTCAACTAGAGAAAATGTTAAGAAACAGTCAAAGAAACTAGAGGAAGAGTTTTATGAAAAAGAAAAAATTCAAAACTGAAGACGAAATAAGAAAAACACCCTTAGTTCAAAATAAATACAAAAATTCTTATGAATATGATGTTTATAGAGATTTCGTTATATTTAATTTAAATGATATGTATGTTTATTATGATATGGATATTGAAGAATTCTACAAGAAATTAGAGAAATTATTAATTAAATATGAAAAAGAAGGAAAATATTTGTTGATTCAGGAAATAGATATGAAACATGTAGTTTTATCAAAGCATGAAGCAAATAAACTTACATATTGGCAATTTAATGTATGGTATTGGTATTGTATAGATAAATTACATAAAGATTCAGAATACTCTTATAAAAGACTCAATATGAAACCAATTATGGATAAGGTACATAAAGAAAAAACGAATAAACTAGAAGCTAAAAAAATAGAAACTATCTCAATGAAAAACTTTGAACCATTTAAATCTATTATTTATCGTGATTAAATATAATACTTTTTAAGAATGATTTATATCATTCTTTTTTTTGGAGAGAGAAAGGAGAGTTTAAAGAGAGTTTTTAATATACAAAAAATTACATTAAAAAGCTAAAAATAATTCTAAAATTTAGCTAATTTTTTACCATGGTGAAATAACCTCTATAAGCGTAAATTTATAGGTGAACAAAGGCCTTAGTTCAAATCTAAAGAAAAGGAAGTGAACTAAAATGAATGGTGAATATATAAGAATATTCGCAATCATGCCTAGTGAAATCTATAAGACAAAAGATTTAACTAGCGAAGAAAAATTAATCGCAGAGAGAATAACAGCTCTTTGCAAAAAGGAGGGATTTGCTTGGATAAGTAATAAAGCATTAGCTGATATGTATGGAATAAGAGTTGATACAGTTTCAAAACATATAAAGAATTTAATTGAATATGGATATATCAAATGTCTATATGGGAAGAATAACAATGGTAATAAAAAAAGAACCATATATTTATCCAATAACATATGGGACAATGAAGCAATAATAAGTAGTTTAGATAATCAATCAAATATAGGTTATTCATCCAAATATAATAATAAGAATAAATATAAAGAGAAATATATAGATAATGATATGGTAGATGGTCATCCTAGATATGGAAAAGATGAGAACGGTATAGAATATTGGGATGGTAAAGTAGTTCCACAAGAATCAGAACCTATAGATGATCAAGAATTTCTTGATGAATGGAATGAATTTGTAGATTCATTAGATAATGATGAGGAATAATATGGATGAGAGATTAATATATACCGTTCAAGAAGTGGCTAGTGTTCTTCATTCTAGTCCAAATTATATTTATGAATTAATTAGAAAAGGTTATTTACCAGCTATAAAACTTGGAAGTTTAAAAGTCTTAAAATCCACTTTAGAAAGATTCTTAATTCAAAATGAAGGAAAAGATTTATCTGATCTTAATAATATTAGAAAAGTAGTTATACAAGTAGAGGTAGAAAATGGCTAATATAAGAATTACTAAAAGAGGAAAGGTATATCAATACCAATTTGAGATAGCTTCTGTTAATGGAACTAGAAAATATATAAATAAGAGTGGATTTAAAACAAAAGCAGAAGCTCTCGAGGCAGGAAATATAGCATATACCGAATATATAAATGCTGGAAAACCTTTTAAAGAATCAAAATTATCTTATTCAGATTATCTTGACTATTGGTTAGATAACTATTGTAAAAACAATTTAAAATACAATACAGTTGAAACATATAAATCATTAATAAACAAATATATTAAATCTAAAATTGGAAAGTATAAAATATCAACCCTTACAAGTGTTGCATTAAATAATTTTATTGTAGAAATGGTTAATGAATATGATTTTTCTAGAGAATACTTTAAGAATATTTTAAAAGTTCTTAAAGGTTCATTTAGAGAAGCTTGCAATCTATATGGAATAATTAAATATAACCCAGCTTTAACAATTAGACTACCAAAAATTGATAAAGAAGATGAAGATATAAAACACTTATATACAAAAGAAGAAATAGATATAATTCTAGATAAATTTAGAGATAACAATTCATTTATATGTGCATTCTTAACTTCATGTTTTACAGGAATGAGAACTGGAGAAGTGTTTGCTCTTACATGGGAAGATATTGATTTAGAAAATGGAGTGATATATGTTCAACATAGTGTTTATGATAAACCAAAAGATTCTTTGGGAAGATGGTATATTGGATCTACAAAGACAATAACAGGAAAAAGAACAATATATATTGGCGATACTTTAAAAACAGCTTTAACAAATTATAAAAAAATGCAGGATGAGATAAAGAAATTATATGGAAAAGAATATAAATATTATCATATAGAAGATGTAAAAAATGAATATGGAAAAGTTATTGAAAATAGGATAGTAATAAACAACAATGAATTAGAATATGAAAATGTAAATTTAGTATTTACAAAAATTGATGGAACATATACAGGAACAGATTTAATTAGATATCCATTTAAAGTGATTCATGAAGAACTTGGCATAAAGAAATGTAGATTTTATGATTTAAGAGGAACTTATGCAACAAAAGTATTAAATAATGGAACAGAAATTAAAGATGTAGCAAATCTATTAGGACATAGAAATGTTGAAACAACTGAAAACTATTACATTAGAAGTATAGAAGATAATAGAAGAAATGCAGTTAATGAATTTGATAGTAAAAATACAACTGATGTTATAAAAAGTGTTATTGGATTTCAAATTAAAGAAGGTGAAGCATTATGAATTATGCAATGCTCAAATGAAAATGTAAATGCAACATTGAAGGGTTAAATGCAATGTTTGAGTTAATTATTAGTAACAAACAAGGGAATTCCTTGTTTGTTGGACTTAT
>CACYRE010000003.1 GCA_902776735.1 uncultured Erysipelotrichaceae bacterium
TCACAATTAGTACAAGTAACCACAATATCTTCCCCAATATCTGTAATAGCTTGAAACTCTTCAGATAATAATCCACCCATTGCTCCTGTTGCTGCTTTAACTATTGTATATTTGATTCCAATTCTATCAAAAATCCTTTTATAGGCATCAAACATTAATTTATATGATTTATCTAATTCATCCATATCTTTATCAAAAGTATAAGCATCTTTCATAACAAACTCACGTGTTCTAATTAATCCATATCTACTACGAGGTTCATCTCTATACTTATTTGCCATTTGATACAAGCTAATAGGCATATCTTTATAGGACTTAATCGCATCACGACATACTTCTACAAAAAGTTCCTCATGTGTGGGTCCTAAAACATAACTTCTTCCTACTCTATCTTTTAATGCAAACATATCATCCCCAAAAGTATCGCGTCTACCACTATCTATATAATATTCTTCTGGTAATAAACTAGGCATAACAAGTTCTTGAGAACCAATATTATTCATCTCTTCTCTAACTATATTTTCAATCTTTCTAAATACTTTTAATCCCATTGGTAAAAATGCATAAATTCCACTACCTATTTTTTTAATCATCCCAGCTCTAACTAATAAATTAGCACTAGTACACTCTTCATCTTTTAAATCTTCTTTTTTAGTTACAAAATAACTATGACTTAATTTCATATACTAACCTCCAAATAAAAAGAATGATACCAAAGGAGTGCAAATGCACGGTACCATCCTTATTTTAACTTTAACTTATAACGGTAAAGTATTACCGGAAACATTGTTTCTCCAAAAAGATAGGAATTAAATAAGATTATTATTAAGTTCTCACTATCCTTAACTCACTTTATATAAGAGCTTACTTAATCATGTTCTTTTCATAGATTTGAATTTTCTTTATATTACAATAAATTGTAATTATTGTCAAATTATTTATTATTATTAATTTCTTCTTCTATTCTCATTAATTGATTATATTTACAAATTCTATCTGTTCTAGACATAGATCCAGTTTTTATTTGACCTAGATTTAATCCTACTGCTAAATCAGCAATAGTTGTATCTTCAGTTTCTCCAGATCTATGTGAAATAATAGTAGCATATCCATTATTTCTAGCAAGTTCAATTGTTTCAAGTGTCTCAGTAATTGTACCTATTTGATTTACTTTTAATAGAATTGCATTACCAGCATGCATATCTATTCCTTTTTGTAAACACTTCTTATTAGTTACAAATAAGTCATCACCTACTAATTGAATCCTGTCTCCAAGTCTTTTAGTAATCTCAGCAAATCCTTCCCAATCATTTTCATCAACTGGATCTTCAATAGAAATAATTGGATATTTATTAACCAATTCTTCAAAAAAATTAATTAATTCACTAGTAGTTAAACTTCTTCCCTCTCCAACTAAATTATATTTTCCATCTTTATAAAATTCACTAGCTGCTACATCAATTGCTATAGAAACATCTTTACCAGGAACATAACCAGCTCTTTTTATTGCTTCCATTATAAGTTCAAATCCTTCAGTATTTGATTGTAAATCAGGAGCAAATCCTCCTTCATCTCCAACACCAGTTGAAAGACCTTTTTCATTTAATACTTTCTTTAAAGTATGGAAAACCTCAGCTCCAACTCTAACTCTCTCATGAATAGAATCACGTTCAGGAATAATCATAAATTCTTGAAAATCAAGCTTATTATCAGCATGAGCCCCTCCATTTATTATATTCATCATTGGTCTAGGTAATACAATTCCATCTCCAACATAACGATATAAAGGCTTATTCTCATTATTAGCACTTGCTTTCATTGCTGCCATAGAAATGCCAAGTATAGCATTAGCACCATATTTAGATTTAGTCTCAGTTCCATCTAATTTAATCATTGCATAATCTAATTCTTTTTGATTACTTGCATCCATACCAATAACTAAATCACGTAATGGTCCATTAACATTAGCAACTGCTTTTAATACACCTTTTCCACCAAATCTTTCTCCACCATCACGTAATTCTAAAGCTTCCCTTTCTCCAGTAGATGCTCCAGATGGAACTGCAGCTCTTCCCATAACACCATTTTCTAATACAACATCAACCTCTACAGTTGGATTACCACGTGAATCTAAAATTTCACGTCCAATAACATCCTTTATCTTCATAAATCCTCCTTTTAATTATTACAAATATATATAATTATATCACCCAAATAAAAAATATAACAACAAAAACTATATTGAAAGATACTTTTTCTATATGCTATAATAAAATAAGATAGGAAGTGGCAATAGTGAGATTAGTAAAATTAAATTCATCACAATTTGATAAATTTGCAGAATCCCATAAATATAGAAATTATTTTCAAAGTTCTATGTATGCAAATGTTATGAAAAAGTTTGGATATCAAACAGATTATTTAGGAATTGCAAATGAATATAACAAATTAATAGGTGCTACTTTAATTATATATAAAGAAGTTTTTGGAAAATATAAAATGGCATATGCTCCACGAGGCATTTTATTTAACTATGAAAATAAAGAATTAATTACCGAATTAACCAATAAATTAAGAACAGTTCTAGGAAAACAAGGTTTTATGTTTTTAAGGATAGATCCATATATTCCACTATCTATAAGAGATAACGAAGGTACTATTATTAATATAAATAATAAAAGCAGTGAAATAATTAAAAATCTAACAAATGCAGGATTTATTTATAAAGGAAAAAATTTATATTTTGAAACAGAAAAGCCACGTTGGGAAGCACTTGTTTTACTACAAAAAAACATAAATGAAATATTTTCTAAATTAGATAAAAGAACAAGAAATAAAATTAGAAGAGCTATAAATAGTGGCATATTTGTCAAAAAAGATGAAACTAAAAGTGTAAATAAACTTTATCAATTTGCAGGAAAAAAAGAAAAAAAACCTCTTTCTTTCTATAAACAAATGGTATTAAATTTTGAATCAAGTATTGATATATATTATGCAAAAATAGATACAGAAAAATTTGTTATAAACAGTCGAAGAAATTATGAAAAAGAAGTGGAATACAATGGAATGCTAGCAGCAAAAGTTCAAGATATATCATTAAATGAAAATGAAAGGAATAATTACTTAAATAAAAAAATGTCTTCAGACAAATTAATAACAACATACCAACATAATTTGTTAGTTGCTACAGAATTGTTAAAAAACAATCCAGATGGTATAGACATTGGAGGAGTAATGGTAATAAAATATGACAATGCTGCTTTCATATTTAGTGAAGGTATAGATGATGAATATGGATATTTAAATGCAACCGATCTTATGAGATGGCAACTAATAAATGATTACAATGAGCAAGGATTAAAATATTTAAATTTAAATGCAATTGTTGGTGAATTTGAAAAGAAAAATAAATATAGTGGCTTAAATGAATCAAAACTAGGATTTAATACTACAATAACGGAATATATAGGAGAATTTGATATTATCTTAAACAATTTTACATATAATATATATAAAAAGTTTAAAAAATAAATCATTAAATAATTTCACTAATTTTATATAAAAAAAACTAAGTAAAATATTATTTTTACTTAGTTATTTTATTATTCAACAATTTCAGTTACGCTTCCAGCACCAACGGTACGACCACCTTCACGGATAGAAAATTTAGTACCTTTTTCTAGTGCTATTGAATGAATTAATTCAACTGACATATCAACATTGTCTCCAGGCATTACCATTTCAGTTCCTTCTGGTAAAGTAATAACTCCAGTAACATCAGTAGTTCTGAAATAGAATTGTGGACGATAGTTATTGAAGAATGGAGTATGACGTCCACCTTCTTCTTTACTTAGAATGTAAACATGTCCTTTAAATTTATGATGTGGAGTAACAGATCCAGGTTTAGCAAGAACTTGTCCTCTTTCAACTTCTTCACGTGCAATACCACGTAATAACACACCAGCATTATCTCCAGCTTCAGCAAAGTCTAATTGTTTACGGAACATTTCAATTCCAGTAACAACTGTTTTCTTTGTTGGTTTAATACCAACGATTTCAACTTCATCATTAAGTTTTAATGTACCACGTTCAACACGTCCAGTAACAACAGTACCACGACCAGTAATTGTAAATACATCTTCAATACTCATTAAGAATGGTTTATCATTATCTCTTTGAGGAGTTGGAATCCAAGTATCAACTGCATCTAATAACTCATGAATTGCTGGAATCCACTTTTCATCACCTTCAAGTGCTTTTAAAGCAGAACCACGAATAATTGGAGTATCGTCACCTTCGTAACCATATTCATTTAATAAGTCACGAATTTCCATTTCAACTAAATCCAATAATTCAGGATCATCAACCATATCACACTTGTTCATAAATACTACCATTTTTGGAACTCCAACTTGACGAGCAAGTAAAATATGTTCACGAGTTTGTGCCATAGGTCCATCAGTTGCAGCAATAACTAAGATTGCTCCATCCATTTGAGCAGCACCAGTAATCATATTTTTAACATAGTCAGCATGTCCTGGGCAATCAACATGTGCATAATGACGACCTTGAATCTTCTTACCATTAACCTCACGGTCAACAGTTTGATATTCAACGTGTGCTGTATTAATAGTAATACCACGTTCTCTTTCTTCTGGAGCCTTATCAATATCAGCATAGGCTTCAAAACTAGCTAACTTAGGATCTTCATCATGAAGAACTTTAGTTATAGCAGCAGTTAATGTAGTTTTACCATGATCTACGTGTCCAATAGTACCAATATTAACATGTGGTTTTGAACGATCAAATTTTTCTTTTGCCATAATAATTTCCTCCTTATTTAATTACAACATATATTTTATCTAATAATTGAAAAAGTTTCAACTATTTTGATACATTTTTAATTAATTTCCACTCTTTTTAATTATCTCTTCTGCAATATTTTTTGGAACTTCTTCATAATGATCTGGGAACATTACAAATGTAGCTCTACCTTGTGTATTGGAACGCAAATTAGTAGCATATCCAAACATTTCAGAAAGTGGAACCATAGCACTAAGCTTAACAGCATTTCCCTGTGTTTCTTGACCAAGTGGCTTACCACGACGAGAAGTTAAATCTCCCATAACATTACCAAAATATTCTTCTGGTGTAGTTACATCAACTTTCATTATTGGTTCAAGTAATACAGGATCACATTTATTCTTAGCCTCTTTAAGAGCTAAACTTGCTGCAACTTTAAATGACATTTCATTAGAATCAACATCATGATATGAACCATCAAATAAAGTAGCTTTAACATCAATCATTGGATATCCAGCAAGAATACCAGTTTGCATAGCTTCTTGTAGTCCTTTATCAACAACAGGAATATATTCACGAGGAACAACACCACCAACGATTTGGTCAACGAACTCATATCCTTTATCAGGATTTGGTTCAAATTTAACCCAAACATGACCATATTGTCCACGTCCACCTGATTGTTTGATATATTTTCCTTCACATTCTCCTGCTTTTTTAATCGTTTCACGATAAGCAACTTGAGGAGCACCAACATTTAGTTCAACACCAAATTCACGTCTCATACGATCTACTAAAACGTCAAGATGTAATTCACCCATACCAGCAATAACTGTTTGTCCAGTTTCATGATCTGTATGAACTTTAAATGTAGGATCTTCTTCAGCAAGTTTTTGTAAAGCAAGTGCCATTTTTGCCTGATCAGCTTTTGATTTAGGTTCAACAGCTAACTGAATAACTGGTTCCGGAACATCTAGACTTTCAAGAATAATCGGCTTCTTTTCATCACACAAAGTATCTCCAGTAGTTGTATTTTTAAGACCAACTGCTGCAGCAATATCTCCAGTATATACATCACTAATTTCTTTACGATGATTAGCATGCATTTGAAGAATACGACCTATTCTTTCTTTTAAATCTTTACTTGAATTTAACACATAAGACCCACTTGCTAAATGACCAGAATAAACTCTAAAGAAAGTTAAACGTCCAACAAAAGGATCTGTCATTACTTTAAAAGCAAGTGCTGAGAAAGGTTCACTATCACTAGGATGACGAACAGCTTCTTTTCCTTCCAAATCTACACCTTTAATAGACTCAACATCTACAGGGCTTGGTAAATAATCAATTATTGCATCAAGTAATAACTTAATACCCATATTTCCTAATGCAGTTCCACACATTACAGGGAAAAACTTTGCATCAAGTGTTCCTTTTCTGATGGCTCTCTTAATCATTTCAATAGAAACATCTCCACCATCTAAATAAGTTTCCATCATCTCATCATCAAATTCAGCAACGGTATCAATTAACTCTTCTCTCTTGCTTGCAGCAATTTCTTTCAAATTTTCAGGAATATCAATTTCAGTAGCATTTTCTGCTTGTTCACCATCATAGTGATAAGCTTTCATATTTACTAAATCAATAACTCCATTAAATTCAGACTCAGCACCAATTGGCCATTCTATAGCCTTAAAATTGACACCCAAACGATCTTTAATAGTTTTTAAACTATATTCAAAATCAGCTCCCATCTTATCCATTTTATTTGCAAAAATAATTCTTGGAACTTTAAATTCAGAAGCTTGTCTCCAAACTGTTTCAGTTTGTGGTTCAACTCCGGCTTGTGCATCAATTAAAGCAACTGCACCATCCAATACACGAAGTGATCTTGAAACCTCAATTGTAAAATCTACATGTCCAGGAGTATCAATAATATTAAATCTATATCCTTTCCAATGACATGTTGTAGCAGCGGAAGTAATAGTAATACCACGTTCTTGTTCTTGCTCCATCCAATCCATTTGAGACTCACCATCATGAGTTTCACCAATTTTATGAGTAATTCCAGTATGGAATAATATTCTTTCTGTACAAGTAGTTTTTCCTGCATCAATATGTGCCATTATTCCAATATTTCTTGTCTTCTCTAAAGACGTATCTCTTGCCATATTTTACTCCTTTCTACCACCTATAATGAGCAAAAGCTTTATTAGCCTCAGCCATCCTATGAGTATCTTCACGTTTTTTAACAGCTGCACCAGTACCATTAGATGCATCTATAATCTCATTAGCTAAATTATCAGCCATTCCTTTTCCACCACGTTCACGAGAATATTTCGTCAACCATCTTAGAGCCAAAGCTTGACTTCTGGCTGATGTAACTTCAACTGGAACTTGATAATTAGAACCACCAACACGACGACTTTTAACTTCAAGTTGTGGTTTAATATTTTCCATAGCAGCATTAAATACTTCCAAAGCATCTTTTCCTGTCTTCTTATTAACTGTATCAAATGCTTCATAAACTATACTTTGAGCTATACCTTTTTTACCATCCAACATAATAGTATTGATTAATTTAGCAACTACTTCAGACTTATATATTGGATCAGGTAAAACACTTCTTTTTGTAGCACGTCTCTTACGCATTTTTTATCCTCCCTTCAAATAAATAATTTTTACTTACCTTTTTTTGCTCCATATTTACTACGACCTTGTTTACGATCTTTAACTCCAGCAGTATCTAATGTACCACGAATTATATGATAACGAACTCCAATAAGATCCTTAACACGACCACCACGAATCAAGACAACACTATGCTCTTGTAAATTATGTCCAATTCCAGGAATATAAGTATCTACTTCTTTTCCATTAGAAAGACGAACACGAGCATACTTACGTAATGCAGAGTTAGGCTTCTTAGGCGTTTTAGTTCCAACACGAGTACAAACTCCACGTTTTTGAGGAGAATTAGTATCAGTTGTTTTATGTTTAATTGTATTTAAACCAACACCAAGCACAGGTGCCTTACTCTTTCTTACTTTATCCTTACGTTTATTATGAACTAATTGGTTAATTGTAGGCATTAAATCAATCTCCTTTCTTTACACATATCCAGGTGTATCATTTTACTTTTTAAATAAAACTTTGCATCAGCAAAGCAATTAATCAGCATTGTTAATATAACATGATATAATATAAAAAGTCAATAAAATATTGAAAAAACAGTAAAAAAGTGTTGTACAATTGATGTGAAACAATTATCTATATAAAAAAGACTTAAGTCGTATAATTGAGTTAAACAAAAAAGCAATAAAAGAAAGGCCTTAAGTCATGAAAAGTATATCACAAATTAGTAAAAGATATCTACCTCATGAATTAAAAACTAGAATTCATGCAGTAGAAACTTATAGAAATGGTAATTCAATTGATTATGTTTGTAGAAAGTATCATATATCTAGAACCTCATTATGGAAGTGAAATAAAAAGTATGATGGAACTCCAGAATCTCTAATGAATAAATCACATAGACCATTATCTAGGCATCCTAATGCTCATACCGATGAAGAGATTAAGTGGATTAAAGATTTAATTAGAAGAAATACCCACATCACTTTATGTGAATTATGGATTAAATTAAGAAGAAATAAAAATAAATAACTACATCATATATATTATATTTGAAATTTCTTTTTAATTAAAACACCTCTACTTTTACTATTAATCAAAACCGACTAACATATTTAACAATCAAAATATCAAATAAAACAATTTTGCATAAGTAGATAAAACACAATCAAAATAATGTCATATGAAAACTTAAAAGTATTTTTATAATATTAAAAAATATATTTATTATTCAAAGAATCAATAAAGTAATTAAAACTTTTTATATTCTTCCTATACCATAATGAACTGAAATTATCGTCACTATAATTAATGCAACAACTAAACCTATCATAAAACCAATCATAGTAGAAATTTCAAAACCATTATTATTTAACTTTTTCATAAAAACCACCTATTTTAATGATACAAAAAAAATATGAGGAAGTAAAGAAAAAGGAGTAGATTTTCTACTCCATAAATTGATCTTCTAATTGTTCTAATGGTTCTTCATCCATAAATTTACTTTTTAATTCATAGTCAACATCTCTATAATGTTTTAAACCAGTACCTGCAGGAATTAATTTACCAATAATAACATTTTCTTTAAGTCCATGCAAATGATCAACTTTTCCTCTAATAGCAGCATCTGTTAAAATACGAGTAGTCTCTTGGAATGAAGCAGCAGATAAGAATGAATCAGTTTCAAGTGCAGCTTTAGTAATACCAAGTAATATTGGTTTTCCAAGAGCTGGTTTTTTACCATTAATAATTGCATCTTTATTTCCCTCAGTAAATTCATGAAAATTAACTAAACTTCCAGGAAGAAACTTAGTATCTCCACCATCAACAATTCTGATTTTACTAATCATTCTTCTTGCAATTATCTCAATATGTTTATCTGAAATATCAACACCTTGAGAACGGTAAGTATATTGTACTTCTTTTAATATATATTCTTGAGTTGTTATAGGGTCAGTCACAGCAAGTAACTCTTTAGGACTAATTGCACCTTCAGTTAATTTATCACCACAATGGACTTCATCATCTTTCTTAACACATAATTTAGCACCATAATTAGTAATATGCTCTTTAGTCTCTAGTTTATTTGTAATACTAATCTTATATTTACCATGATCTTCTTTAATATTAGAAATAGTACCATCAATTTCTGCAATAGTAGCTTTTCCTTTTGGATTACGTGCTTCAAATAACTCTTGAACACGAGGAAGACCTTGAGTTATATCTTCGACACCAGCAACTCCACCAGTATGGAATGTACGCATAGTAAGCTGAGTACCAGGTTCACCAATTGATTGAGCAGCCATAACTCCAACAGCTTCACCAATTTCAACCAAATTACCAGTTGCTAAATTACGTCCGTAACATTTTTGACAAACACCATTTTCTGTAGCACAAGTAAGAATACTTCTAATTTCTACTTCTTTAATACCAGCCTCAACTATTTTATCAGCAAGTGACTCAGTAATCATTTGCAATTTATCAACGATAACCTCTTTAGTTTCAGGATTAATAATTTTTTTATTAGCAAATCTACCAATAATACGATCTTTTAAGCTCTCAATTATAGCACCAGTCTTTTCATTGATGAAATCTCTAACTACCATTCCCTGATCAGTTCCACAATCTTCTTCTCTAACAATTATATCCTGTGATACATCAACCAGACGACGTGTCAAATATCCAGAATCAGCAGTTTTTAATGCCGTATCAGCTAAACCTTTACGAGTACCATGAGTAGATAAGAAGAACTCTGCAACAGATAATCCTTCAATAAAGTTTGATAAAACTGGAATTTCAACAGATGATCCATCAGGCTTAGCCATCAAGCCACGCATACCAGCAACTTGAGTAAAGTTAGAAATATTACCACGAGCCTTAGAATGCATCATCATAAATATAGGGTTGTCTACATCCTCATTAGAAATTTCTTCTAGTTCAGCCTGTACTTTATCCTTAGCACCATTCCATGTCTCAATAACTTTACTATATCTTTCTTCTTCTGTTATTAAACCACGTTTATATTGTTTATTTATTTTATCCACAAATTTCTGTGCTTCAGCTACAATTTCACCTTTTTTAGAACTTGTTTCAACGTCAGACATACTAACAGTAACTCCAGCAATTGTAGAATAATAGAAACCTAAATCTTTTAATTTGTCTAGCATTGTAGAAGTTTCAGTAGTTTTATATCTCTTAAAAACTTGAGCTATTACCTTTTCTAATGTACTCTTAATAAATGGTTTTACTAAATCCATTTTCTTAATTTCTTCAGGAATATTAGAACCCTTATCTAAGAAATATTTATTAGGAGTAATATTATTAATATTTTCATCAGTTGGTTCATTAATAAACGCAAATGTATCTGGCAAAATTTCATTGAATTTAATCTTACCAACTGTTGTAACAAGATACTTTCCTTTTTGACTATCAGTAAATAATTTATGTCTAAATGAATCTACAGGAATAGCAATACGAGTATGTAGAGTAATTTCTCGTCTTTCATATGCCATCAAAGCCTCATTAGAATTCTTAAATACCCTACCTTCTCCATCTTCACCAGATTTTTCCATAGTTATATAATAATTACCTAAAACCATATCTTGTGAAGGTGTAACAATAGGATCTCCACTTGATGGTTTTAAAATATTATTTGAACCTAGCATTAACAATCTTGCTTCAGCTTGAGCTTCTTCAGACAATGGTAAGTGAACAGCCATCTGATCACCATCAAAATCTGCATTAAATGCTGGACATACTAATGGATGAAGTCGAATTGCTTTTCCACCAACCAAAACTGGCTCAAAAGCTTGAATACCAAGTCTATGAAGAGTTGGTGCACGATTTAATAATATAGGATGTTCTTTAATTGCTTCTTCTACAATATCCCAAACAATAGGATCCTTATTATCAATTAATCTTTTAGCAGCTTTTATATTATGAGCAATATCCTTACTTACAAGGCCATGAATAACATATGGTTTAAATAACTCAAGTGCCATATCTTTTGGAATACCACACTGATACATTTTAAGTGAAGGTCCAACTACAATAACAGAACGTCCAGAATAGTCAACACGTTTTCCTAATAAATTTTGACGGAAGCGACCTTGCTTACCTTTTAACATACTAGAAATTGATTTTAAAGCACGATTTCCCGCACCTGTAACGCTTCTACCACGACGGCCATTATCAAATAAAGCATCAACAGCCTCTTGAAGCATACGTTTTTCATTTTGAATAATAATTCCAGGTGCACCTAAATCAATAAGTTTTTTCAAACGATTATTACGATTAATTACACGTCTATATAAATCATTTAAATCAGATGTTGCAAATCTTCCACCATCTAGTTGAATCATTGGACGAAGTTCTGGTGGAATAACAGGAATACAATCCAATATCATCCACTCAGGTTTGTTACCTGATTCATAAAATGCGTCAAGAACATCCAATCTCTTTAATAATCTAGTTCTTTTTTGACCTTGAGCACCATCAAGTTCTTTTTCTATTTCATCAATTTCTTTTTTTAAATCTACTTTTTTTAATAATTCTTTTATAGCCTCAGCACCCATACCAACTTTAAATCCGGTACCATATTTTTCATAATATGCTCTATATTCTTTTTCTGATAACGTTTGCTTATTTTCAAGTGGAGTATTACCCTTATCAATTACAACATAACTAACAAAGTATAAAACTTCTTCCAAATCTCTAGGACTCATATCAAGAACAAGTCCCATTCTTGAAGGAACACCTTTAAAGAACCAAATGTGAGATACAGGAGTTGCAAGTTCAATATGTCCCATACGTTCACGACGAACCTTCGCACGAGTAACTTCAACTCCACATCTATCACATACTATATTCTTATATCTAACTCTTTTATATTTACCACAAGCACACTCATAATCTTTTGTAGGTCCAAAAATTTTTTCACAGAAAAGTCCATCTCTCTCAGGTCTTAACGTACGATAATTAATTGTTTCTGGTTTTTTTACCTCACCATAAGACCATTCACGGATCTTTTCTGGAGAAGCTATTCCGATTTTTAATGCTGAAAACTTATTAACATCTATCATTAAATATCAGCTCCTTCCTCTTCTATATCATCAAAATTATCTGGCACCTCTATATTATCAAGATCATAAAAGTCCTCTTTTTCATCTTCATCATCTTTGTTTTCATTCAAATCAGTAGTTTCCGAATCAACATTTTTTTCTGTTTCATTAGAAATTTTTCTAGATGGCGATGCTTCAACTTCTTCAATACTCATATTAAAATCTTCTTTATCCTCTGCATCTTCCATTTCTTTTAATTCTAGAGTTTTTCCTTCATCATTTATGATTGAAACATCTAATCCTAAAGCTTGGAACTCTTTCATTAAAACACGGAACGATTCAGGAACACCAGGTTCATCTACTTCATGTCCTTTAATAATTGACTCATATGCCTTAACACGACCAACTACATCATCAGATTTAATAGTCATCATTTCTTGTAAAGTATGTGCAGCGCCATATGCATATAATGCCCAAACCTCCATTTCACCAAATCTCTGACCACCAAATTGAGCTTTACCACCAAGCGGTTGTTGTGTAACTAATGAATAAGGACCAGTTGCACGAGCATGTAGTTTATCATCAACCATATGATGTAATTTAATCATATACATAACACCAACTGCTATTCTATGATCGAATGGTTCTCCAGTACGTCCGTCAAATAAAACAGTTTTTCCATCTTCATCCATTCCAGCTTCCTTCATCATATCTTGAATGTCTTGAATACTAGCTCCATCAAATACTGGAGTAGCAATATGCACACCAAGTTTCTTAGCAGCCATACCCATATGTAATTCAAGAATCTGTCCAAAATTCATACGAGAAGGAACACCTTGTGGATTTAGCATAATATCAACAGGAGTTCCATCTGGTAAATAAGGCATGTCTTCTTGTGGAAGTATTAATGAAATAACGCCTTTATTTCCATGACGTCCACTCATTTTATCTCCAACTTGAATCTTACGCTTTTGAATAACATACACACGAATTACTTTACTAACACCAGCTGGTAATTCATCGTTATCTTTCCTTGTATAGATCTTAATATCATGAACAATGCCATCTCCACCATGTGGAACACGTAAAGAGTTATCTCTAACTTCACGAGTCTTTTCACCAAATATTGCATGTAATAGCTTCTCTTCTGAAGAAAGTTCTGCCATTCCTTTTGGTGTAACTTTACCAACTAAAATATCTCCCTCTCTAACTTCTGTACCAATAGCAACAATACCATTAGCATCAAGATTACGTCTAGCATCTTCACTAACATTAGGAATATCACGAGTAATCTCCTCAGGACCTAATTTAGTCTCACGGCATTGCATCTCATAATCCTCTAAATGTAGAGAAGTAAATTTATCATCTTTTACAAGATTTTCATTTAGAATAACAGCATCCTCATAATTGTAACCATTAAATGTCATGAAAGCTATTGTCATATTTTTACCTAAGGCAAGTTCTCCTTTATCAGTAGAATTTCCATCAGCAAGAATGGTCTTATCTGCAACTACTTTATCACCAATTTGGACAATTGGACGTTGATGAGAACAAATACTTGAATTAGCCAATTCAAAATTAGCAAGTTCATATGTATCTTTTCCATCTTTTGTTTTAACAACAATCTTTTTAGCATCAACATATTCAACAATACCATTATTTTTAGCAATTACCTCAACACCCGAATCCTTTGCTGCAATATATTCTACTCCAGTTCCAACAAGTGGGGCTTCAGTTTTAATTAAAGGCATTGCTTGACGTTGCATATTAGCACCCATTGAAGCACGAGTAGCATCATCATGTTCAAGGAATGGAATACAACTAGTAGTTACAGAAACAACTTGCTGCGGACTTACATCAATATAATCAACATTTTCTGGTTTAGCTAAAATATTTTCTCCACGAAAACGAGCATTTACTTGTTCATCTATAATATTATTATTTTCATCAGTGCCAACAGTTGATTCAGAAATAATATAATCCGTTTCCTCATCAGCAGTTAAATATTCTATATCATCAGTAATTTGTGAATTAACAACTTTTCTATATGGAGTCATTATAAATCCATACTCATCAATCTTAGCATAACTTGCTAAAGAAGTAATTAAACCAATATTAGGGCCTTCAGGAGACTCAATTGGACAAATTCTACCATAATGTGATGGGTTAACATCACGTACTTCAACACCAGCTCTATCACGAGAAAGTCCACCTGGTCCTAAAGCAGATAATCTTCTTTTATTAGTCAACTCAGCAATTGGATTAGTTTGATCCAAAACTTGTGATAATTGTGAACTTCCAAAAAACTCTTTCATGGCAGCAGTAACTGGACGAATATTAATTAATGTCTTTGGAGTAACTTCTTCCATTACCTGTGTAGTCATTCTCTCACGAATAACTCTCTCCATTCTAGAAACTCCAATTCTAAATTGATTTTGTAACAATTCTCCAACCTGACGAACACGTCTATTTCCTAAATGATCAATTTCATCAAAATTACCAACACCATGTAGTAAATTTAAATAATAAGAAACAGCAGCATAAACATCAGATATAGTTAACCTTTTAACATCAACATTCTGATTATTTCCAATAACAATTAATTTCTTTTTCTTATCAGTTGGATCTTGTATTTTTACTATTTGAATTTTATTAAATGAATCTAATTCTTGATTAATAGTAGCATCAACCATACCATAACCAGACTTTAATACCTCATTTAACTCTTTGATATTTGCTTTAGTAATTTTAGTACCTTTCTCAAAAGCAATATTACCATCAACCACAATATCTTCGGCTAATACTTGATCAAGTAATCTATCAATAACATTCAACTTTTTATTAAACTTATAACGTCCAACTTTAGATAAGTCATATCTAAATTCATCAAAAAATCTAGTGATAATTTGATTTTTAGAAGAATCAAGTGTAGCAGGTTCTCCCGGTCTTAATTTTTCATAAATCTCAATTAAAGCTTCATCTGTATTTTTAGTAGAATCTTTAGCAATCGTGTTTTTTAAATAATCATCTTCACCAAATAATTTTAAAATATCTTCGTCACTTGACAAGCCAAAAGCACGAAGTAACGTTGTGATAGGAACTTTTCTAGTTCTATCAATTCTAACATAAAGAACATCTCTTGCATCAGTTTCAAACTCTAACCAAGTACCACGATTAGGAATAATTTGGTTTGTAATTAATTCTCTACCATTTTTATCTATTTCGCGATTAAAATATACACTTGGAGAACGTACTAACTGAGAAACAATAACACGTTCTGCTCCATTAATTACAAAAGTTCCAGAATCAGTCATTAAAGGCATATCACCTAAAAATATTTCTTGTTCTTTTACTTCTCCTGTTTCACGATTAAATAAACGAACATCTACTCTTAAAGGTGCAGAATAAGTAGATTCACGATTCTTACTTTCTCTAATTGAGTATTTTGGTTCATCAAAATGATAATCACCAAACTCAAGTGATAAAGTTCCTGAAAAATTCTCTACAGGAAATAAATCATTAAATACTTCTTTAATACCATCATTTATAAACCAATTATATGATTTTTTTTGAATTTCCAATAAATCTTTCAATTCATAAGATCTTCTAATTCTTGAGAAATTTCTTCTTTCTCTAAAGTCACCACTTTTTACTATTTTATATGACACAATTATTCACCCCACATATATTTTTTTGACTATACCATGAATTAAAATTACAAAAATTATTATTAGCATACTTAACTAAACTAGTCAATCATAAACTACATTTTATAATGAAAAAACCTTTTTTCTTTGCTAAAATCTCCACAGTATATACATTCTGCAAATCAGATATTAATGATTTAGCACCCTGCTCTTTACGAATTACCAAAAATAACTTACCATTATTATATAAATAACTCTTAGCATTCATCACAATATCATAAACAATCTTTTTACCAGCCCTTATTGGAGGATTGGTAATAATAGTAGAATATTTGGAATTAACATTTTCATAACAATTACTTTCAAACACATCAACAAAAGAGCAATGATTTTCTTTAACATTTCTCTTAGCGAGATGTAAAGCACGTAAATTAACATCACACATATCAACATGACAAGAAGCAATTTTGTTAAGAACAATTCCTAACACTCCATAACCACAACCCATATCTAGAACTTTGTCTCCAACTTCTTCAAGCGGGATTGACTCAAGAAGAAGTCTACTGCCAAAGTCCAAACCGTCCTTTGAAAAAACACCTCTATCAGTATAAAATATAAATTTTTTATTCAAAATAAAAACCTCTATTTTTTTTATTTTACTAGGTAAATTATTATCATTATCAAAATATTGTCCCATAACATCACCAAAAATAAAAAAGAAGAAGAAAACAACGTAAAAATACTCAGTTTTCTTCCTTTCGAAACATATAATACATCAACAAAAAAAATAAGTCAACATATTTTTAACTTTTTCAAAAAAAAAAAAAAAAATACAATATGCAACGATCACATTATATTTCAAAAATATTATAGAACAACTTCATTCATAAACATTTTTATTTTAATCACTTCTCTGATAAAGAAATAATCTCAATTGGTTTTTAGGAAAGCCTCATATAATCGTTGTATATTTAGCCATCTATTCTATCATAAGTTTTCCTTCTTATATGTAATCTTCCTAATAGCATGATAAGATTTTTTAAGCTAAAATCATTAAATATCATCAAACCGTTAAGTTAAATGATAAATTAATATTAACAAACTCTATCTATTAGTAATTAAATTATACAAATAAATTATATAAAAGTCAAGAAAAAATAGATATGCTTTACACATATCTATCGAGTTTAAAATATTAATTAAAATATTATCAGTATTCTAATCAATATACTTATCACAAGAGTTTTCTTTCTCTCAAGATTACAATAACCAAACCGTAATAGATTATTTATTTTATAAGACTATCTAAGCCTATCCTAAACGGTAAAATGTACCAACCGGGAATGTATTTCTTTCGAAATACGTGTTCCAATATAAATATATTACCCCATAAAAGTAATAACATACTCACACCATACATTAACTAGGTTATAAACAAATTATATACTAAATTAGCTTTATGTCAATAAATTATTCATAATTTTCTAAAATTTTTTCTAATTTACAAATAATATTCTTATTAACATTATACTGATTAATAAGCAATTTTAAACTAGAATAGGCATCTTTCCCTTTCCAATAAGTATTATCTCCATTATCTATTTTACTTATATCTTCAAATATTTTATTTAATGATTCATTTACCTTTAAAACATCTTTATTCAAACTAGAAATAATTTTTTCTTCTTCCTTAGCCTTAGTCAATTAAATTACCTCCTTGTTCAGTAATTATATCTATCTTTCTTTCTAACATATCAATACGTTCGTTTAATTTTTTTAATTGATAATCTTTAATATTAGAATTGTACTTAATTTGAAGATTATTACTAATTTTTAGATTATTATTACCATTGGTTAAAAAATCTTTACTTAAATTTAAAACTTTTTCAACATCACTTCCATTAAATATTTTTTTATAAATAGCCTTATTAAGTATGGAAGCAATATCACGAAAATTATTTTCAATAATTTCTAACTGCATAACAATATCGTCAATCAAAATATCCATATTATTAGAATCCACATATAAATCTTTTTTCTTTATATTTTTATTTAATAAAATTATTTTATCATCTGTAGCATTCATAATCATTCCTCCAAATTCTAAGGAAATTATAACACACAAAAAATTAAAAAAAAAGAAGTTAAATTACTTAACTTCTACAGTAGCTCCAGCTTCTTCAAGCTTAGATTTAATTTCATCAGCCTCTGCACTTGGAATATTCTCTTTGACAACTCCTTTGTTATCAACAATATCCTTTGATTCTTTTAATCCTAAACCAGTAATTTCTTTAACAGCTTTAATTACAGCAACTTTAGCAGCTCCTGCATCAGCAATTGATACTGTAACTGTACTTGGAGTAGCATCTGCACTGGCTCCTCCTGCAACAGGTGCAGCTACAGCTACTGCTGATGGATCAACACCAAATTCTTCTTTCATTGCATCAACTAATTCCTTAATTTCTAATAAATTCATTTCTTTTAAACTACTGATAAAATCTTCTTTTGTTAACTTTGCCATTTTAAATCCTCCTATATCTTATTTTTATTTTTTAATTATTTTCTTCTTTTTGTTGACTATATAAGTCTAAACAAATAGATAAATCTCTTACAATTCCAATCATACTACCAGCTAACATAGTTAAAAGTTGGTCACGAGATGGTAATGCAGCATACTCTACTAATTTACTCTGATCTGCCTTTTCTCCATCAACAATCCCTACTTTTAAAATTAATGCTGGATGATCTTTAGCAAAATCAGATATAACCTTAACAGGAGCAACTTGGTCACTACTATATGCAAATGCACTTGGACCAGTTAATCCTTCACTAAGATCGATACCTAAATCATTAAAAGCTCTAGCCATTAAAGTATTCTTATATACTTTATAATCTGAATTATTTTCTCTTAACTTAACACGTAATTCTTTTGCCTCAGAATCAGTAATTCCACGATAATCAAATAAAACAATTGATTTAGCATTAGAAACACGATCTTTAATTTCATCAATAACTTCTTGCTTTTGTTTTAAGATTTTTTCACTTGCCATTTAATACACCTCCTTAATTTATTGAGGGATGCCACAAAAAAGTTCTCGAATAATCGAGAACTTATATATAAGAAACAAAGTCCTCGGTAGGATTTACTTTTTTACCTACTGTCTATGGCACCTACAAATTAGCTTTATTATATAATACTATTTTCTATTTGTCAAAATTATTTTCTATTTTAATTCCAGGACCCATTGTAGATGATATAGATATGCTCTTAATATAATCACCCTTTACAGTAACTGGTTTAATTCTAATAATTTGACCAACAAATGCTTCTAAATTAGCTAATAAATCATCTTCACTAAATGAAACCTTTCCAATTATACTATGAATTATTCCATAAGAATCAGTTCTGTATTCAACACGACCTGCTTTTACTTCTTCAACTGCTTTACCAACGTCCATAGTAACAGTTCCAGTTTTAGGATTTGGCATTAAACCTTTAGGTCCTAAAACACGACCCAATTTTCCAAGTAAAGGCATCATATCAGGAGTAGCAATAATAGTATCAAAATCAAACCAATTTTCTTTTTCGATTTTTTCTAACATATCAGTATCTCCAACATAATCAGCACCAGCATCTTTTGCCTCTTGTGCTTTTGGTCCTCTTGCGATTACCAATACTTTCTTAGTTTTTCCAGTTCCTTTAGGAAGTACAATAGCACCTCTTAATTGTTGATCAGCTTTTTTAGTATCTAAATTTAAACGCATAGCAATCTCTACTGATCCATCAAAAGAACTAATAGAAGTTTCTTTAACTAATTTTACAGCTTCTTCTTTTGTATACATTTTACTCTTATCAATTTTTGATAGAGCTTCTGTATACTTTTTACTTCTTTTCTTCATTTAATTTCCTCCTTATGTGGTAAAAGCGGATTACCCCTTCCACTAGGTATAACCTGTAGAAAATTTAATTAATCTTTTATATCAATTCCCATATTCTTTGCAGTACCAGCAACAATTTTCATTGCACTTTCAATATCATATGCATTTAAGTCAGGCAACTTAATCTCTGCAATTTCTTTTAATGTTGCATTACTAATAGTTGCAACAGGTTGTTTTAAACCATTAGAAGAACCCTTTTGAACTTTAGCATACTTTTTTAATAAAAAACTTGTTGGTGGAGTTTTAACTACAAAATCAAAACTTCTGTCATCATAAATTGTAATTTCAACAGGTAAAATATCACCCATCTTATCTCTAGTTGCTTCATTATATTTTGTACAAAAATCTTGTAAATTAATTCCCGCAGGGCCTAAAACTGTACCAACTGGTGGTGCAGGTGTAGCTTTTCCTGCAGCTATTTGTAATTTAACTTTTTTTACTACTTCTTTTGCCACGAAAAACACCTCCTATAATTTTTGTTTTCGCGAGTGGTCCAAATAGCTTGATTCCCGCTTTTATAAATGCAAACCATGCTTCCCACTAACAACTATATATAAACTAAATATAGCTCCTAAATAATAACATAATTATTGATAGTTATCAAGAAAAAGTTTTCATGCTTTTTCAATTTGACCAATTTCAACCTCAACAGAAGTTTCTTGTCCAAATAAATCAACAGTTAACATTACTTTTTGATTTGATAAATCAACCGAATCAATTTTTCCAAACATTCCCATAAATGGTCCAGCAATAATCTTAACCTTTGTACCAGATTTTAATTCAGTATCAACATTCATTCTACTGATTCCCATATTGCCTAATACTTTATCAACCTCATAAGGTTGTAATGGTGTTGGCTTAGCTCCTTTTCCACTAGAACCAATAAATCCCGTAACTCCAGGAGTGTTTCTAACAACATACCAAGCTTCATCACTCATAACCATTTCTACTAAAATGTATCCTGGAAACATCTTTTTAACTCTTTCTTTTGTAACTCCATTCTTAACTTCAGTTACCTTTTCTTCGGGAACAACAACTCTAAAAATATAATCTTTCATATCCATAGATTGTGCTCTCATCTCTAATTTTTCCTTAACTTTATTTTCATGTCCTGAATAAGTATTAACTACATACCATTGTTTTTCCATACATTTCATCTCCTTTAACTTAATAATGATTGAACTAATGCAAATAAAACATCAATAATATAGAAGAAAAGTGATGAAAAAATAATAAAAACAATTGTTGCAGAAGAATATTTAATCATATCTTTTTTACTAGTCCAATGAACCTTCTTAAATTCACTCTTAACGCCGTTGCAAAAAATCATAAATTTTGCAAACAAACTTTTCTTTTCATTATTTTCTCTTTTTACTTTTTTTGAATTTTTCTTCCTTTTTTGTATTACCTCGTTCTTTTGTTCATTTTTCTTAATACTTGAAGTATTATAAGTATCTTCAATAACTTTCTTTCTAATTTCAGCCATATTTTCACCTTTTTCAAAATAGTTTCAAAATAAAAACACTTCTCAGTGCTTACACCAATAAACTAGCACAAGCCATAAGAAATGTCAATACATTTTTAAATTAAACTACATAACCAAAAAAACATATTAATTGCTAACAAACTAAATACCAAAATAGTTATTATCAACAAGTAATTTATAAAAGCAGCTTCTTTATCATTATTACCTATTTTATAAATTGAATTATTTTTATCAGAAGAATCTAAATATAGTCTATTTTTGCTCATCTTAACAAGTGACTTATCAGATTCAATTGACTTTCTACCTTCATTTTTTATTTGACTACTACTTGAATCAGATAATTGATTTTCCATGCTAGATAATTTTCGTCTATGTATTTCACTAATATAATCAGAAAAATATACACTACTACCTCGTAGTATTATGCCACGATAATAAGGGACATCTTCAGGAGGTAATATTTTAGAAAATTCATCAAAATTTTCTTTTAAAAAAGCTAAATTTAATCTATTGAGAGGTATTCCAACATAACTACAAATCTGTATTAAACAAGAAGCAAAAATATCTTCATTCTTCTTACTTTGTTTTGCAACTAAATCACCTGTTAATGGTAAAATCCTATTAAATTTAATATATGAAGAATTATTATTTAGCACATCAATATCATAAACCATTGTTGAATTATTAAAAAATCTTTCCACTCCATAATCATGTTCATGAATATACTTTAAAGCTTTATCCATATTTAAAAAAGTCTCTCTTTTTTCTTCAACACTACTATGCAACTCTAACCAATCATTTAACGTACAAGATACAATATCATTAGAATTAAATCTATCTACTTGTCCCATATATCAACCCATCCTATTATAATTATATTTTAAAACAAAATTAAAAAAATTACAATTATTTAAATAAGATATAATCTTTTTAATTTCCTAATAATAATTTTTCTCATTCTATCAATTTTATAACGAGCAGATGATACTGGTATATCCAATAAAATACTAATTTCATTAAATGAAAAATTATTCATTTTCAACTCAAAAGGTGCACTAATAGTTAAATCAAGAGAAAACATACATTCTTTAACAACATCGCAAATCAAATTAAAATTATTAATATTATCAATGTACGCTTTTTCATCAACTATCTCATAATTATCAATTAAAACATAATTATTCTCATTATTAATTTTTAAATGACTAATTTTCCTAGTATATGAAATCATATGTCTTTTGATACATAAGTTAACAAAAGTATAAAATAATACCCCTTTATTATAATCATAGCTATTTAATGCATCTTGAAACGCAATATAACACTCTTGTAAAAAATCATCATAATCGCTCCCATAAGAAGAAAATTTTTCATAATATTCAGAAGCTATATTTTTAATAATTGGTTGATATTTACTAAATAAATTATAATATGATACACCATCATTCTCTCTAACCATAGAAATTAATTCATAATCATTATAATTCTTATATTTCATTTAACCTACTTTCTATTTCGAATCATCTCATATATCATAATACCTGCTGCCACACTAGCATTTAAACTGTTAGTTTTACCATACATTGGAATTTTTGCGATAAAATCACATTTTTTCATAACAAGTTTTGATATTCCCATTCCTTCATTTCCAATAATTATTGCAATTTTTCCTCTATAGTCTATATTTCTATAATCTAAACTATTATCTGTTAATGCAGTACCAACAATCCAATAACCATTTTCTTTAAGAACATTTATTGAATTTACTAGATTAGTAACTTGAACAATATTTATATTATTAACTGTCCCAACACTTGTCTTCATAACTGTAGCATTTACTTGTACTTGCCTATCTTTTGGAATAATAATAGATTTAATTCCAGCAGCCTCACAAGTCCTAATAATAGCACCTAAATTATGAGGGTCTTCAATATGATCAAGAATTACTACTTTATCTTCTTCATTTTTAATAAAAGAAGAAAGATCCATATATTGATAATCCGAAACATCTAAAAGTATACCTTGATGTAATCCAGAACACAAATCATCAATTTTATTTTTTGGTAAATATTCAATTTCAATTTTTCTCTTTTCAATAAGAGAAATTATATTTTTATCACTAAACCCGTCTTGTAAATATATTTTTTTTACAAATTTTTTATTTTTTAAAAAACTTTTTGCTACATTTCTTCCATATACAATCATAAACTACTTTAAGATAAAATCCATTATCTTATCTATCCTTTCTCTATCACCTTTCAAATCTAAATAACCAATAATTGCTTCTAAAGCCGTAGCATGTTTATATGTAATAATATCACAGTTTTTTGGGTGAGAAGTACTTCTATTATTTCTAGCTCGCTTAATTACACACATTTCTTCTTCCTTAAAGAAACTCTCATCCATCAATTTTTTCAAAAACTTTGCTTGAGCTTTTGCACTAACATATAAAACAGCTTTTTTCTGTAAAGCATCAACATTAGCTATTCCTAATAAAACTAAATATTTCCTCACATAATTTTCATATATAGTATCACCAAGATAAGCTAACACTAAAACATTTATTTCTCTTATATCCACACAATCACCTCAAAAATAAAAGAATTAGAAAATACTAATTCTTAATTATCTCGTATGTAGTACCTTCTTTAGAATCAATTAATTTTACACCTTTTTCTAATAATTCATTTCTTATTTGATCAGCTAATTCATAATCTTTATTCTTCTTAGATTCTTTTCGTTCTTCAATTTTATTATTAATATAATTTACAAAATCAACATCAACAGCATTTTCTTCTTTTAATAAATCAAGAGAAAATACCTCATCATATGATTTAATAAGAGCAATCTTAGTACTACCATTAACACTATCATCTTTTAGTAAATCATACAATATAGTTAAAGCATTAGCCATATTTAAATCATCAGATATTTCTGCAATAAATTTTTCTTTATATAAATTAAATTTATCTTTATCAATATCTCCTTCATTTTTAATTGAATTAACTTTTTTTCTAAGCTTCTTTAATGTATTTTCAGCTTGATCAAGTGCTTCATATGAAAAAACTAATTGCTTCCTATAATGTGAATTTAAACACATAAATCTAAATGATAAAGGATCATAACCTTTTTCCTTTAGAGTAGTAACTGTCAAAATAGCCCCTTTTGATTTACTCATTTTACCTTCTTGATCTAATAAATGTTCATTATGAAACCAATAATTACACCATTTATGCCCTAAATAAGCTTCACTTTGAGCAATTTCATTAGTATGATGAGGAAAAATATTATCAACTCCACCACCATGAATATCTAAATGTTCTCCCAAATATTTAATTGAAATACCACTACATTCAATATGCCAACCAGGATAACCCTTACCCCATGGAGAATCCCAAAGTAGCTCATGATGTTCAAATTTAGAAGTTGTAAACCATAAAGCAAAATCTGCTTGGTTTTTCTTATTATTATCTTCATCTACCCCCTCACGAGCACCAACTACTAACTCATTTTCTTGATGATTTGTAAGAACATAATAATCTTTTACTTTACTAATATCAAAATATACATTTCCTCCTGATATATATGCATACCCATTATCTAATAATCTTGAAATCATTTTAATATACATTTCAATATTTTCTGTTGCGGGAGAAACAATTTCTGGTACTCGACAATTAACTAGTTTAAAATCATCAAAGAAAGCTTTAGTATAAAACTTAGCTATCTCCATAGAAGATTTATGTTCTCTTTTTCTAGCAACTTCCATCTTATCTTCACCAGAATCAGAGTCACTTGTTAAATGTCCAACATCAGTTATATTCATAGCACGTGTAACATTATATCCAAGATATCTTAACGTCTTATCTAAAAAATCATGCCCAATATAATTTCTAATATTACCAATATGAGCATAATGATAAACAGTAGGTCCACAAGTATATAACTTAACCTTTCCTTCCTCATATGGAACAAAGTCTTCAACTTTTTTAGTTAATGTATTATATAATTTCATTTAATCACCTCACATGTTTTCTATATTATATCAAATATTTATCAAATAAATACAAAAAATTAATTAAACCAAACATAACTTATCAATATTAGAAACATTAATATTATTCTTATCAATCATTTTAATAACATCATTATATTTATATTTACAATCCCCATTGGCTATTAAATTATTAATATATTTCTTAGCACAATTATAATTAAAATCTAAAAAATTAAAAACATAATCATAATTTTCATTATAATTATTACTATTTATAAATCCTATTTCTTCATTAGAATCAATAATAGAAATAAATATCAAAAAACCAGTTTTACTAAAATTATTTATATAATTATAATTATCAAATATATAATCACTCTCAATAATATTAAGTGGTTTATTTATATAATTTAAATAATTATTCTTTAAATCATTAATGTTATCTACTTTAATAATACTTATCTTATCAAATATATTATTTAATATATATTCAAGTATTTCTCTTTTACCAACACCCTTTCTACCAACAAATAGTATTTTTTTATAATTAATTTTTTTATTAAATATTTCTTTTAAACATTTAAAAATATTTAATATAATATTTTTCTCCCAAAAATATTTATTTATTAAATAATTTTTTATATTTTTTATTTTATTATTTAATACATTACCACATGGAATACCAGATATTTGATATAAAACTTCATAGACATAATTTTCATTAATATTTATTTTCCGACTATTATACAGTAATTTATTATTATATATACTTTCTTGTTCTTTTATTAAATTATCAAAATAATTATATTTATTTAAATGATTATTTTTAATATCACTATCCAGCATTTGATATAAATTATCTACTTTATTTTCATCTTTACCAATAAGTAAACTATATGCACATATTGCATCTAAAAAATCTATTAAACTATCTGGTTGATATAAATAATTAAGAAAATTATAACCCAAATCTATAATTAAATTTAATATATTATCTTTAATATTAATATTAAAATATTCTTCATATTGAATTTTAATTTTAAATAGTATTGCCTCTACTTTATCTCTTTTTAATTCATCAATTTTTATAATTTGAAATCTTCTACATATTGACTTATCTTTCTCTATATATTTATTATATTCTTCATTAGTAGTTGCTCCAATAACCCTGATAGAACCATTTGCTAAATAAGGTTTTAAAATATTAGATGCATCAATTGCCCCATCTGCCGCTCCAGCTCCAATTATTGTATGAAATTCATCTATAAACAAAACAATATTTTTATTATTACTTACCTCATCTAATATTTTTTTTAATTTTTCTTCAAATTCACCTCTATATTTAGTACCAGCAACTAAATTAGAAAGAGAAATATTATAGATAGTAATATCTTTTAATCTATAACTAATTAAACCTTTACTAATCCTTCTAGCAAATTCTTCTACAATAACAGTTTTACCTACACCTGCTGGTCCAACTAATAAAATATTATTTCTATTTTTCTTTAAAAGAATCTGTTCAATTAAATTAATCTTATCTTCCCTCTCAAATACTATATCATCATTATTTTTAAAATAACTATTCATATTAAAACCAATTTTATCTAAATACTTATAATTATTATAATTATTAATAAATTGCTTTTTATTATATAAATTACATACTTCATATATATCAATATTCATTCCAAGCAATATTCTTAAAGCTACTCCATCTCCAGAATAAACAAGTGAAAGAAATAAACTATCTCCATCACTTAAATCATTATATTTATATTTTATTTGATTATTTAAAATTTTTTTTAGTAAAGGAGTAAACAAAAACCACTTACTCTCTTTAGAACCTTTACCAACTACTTTTATTAATTCATTTTTAAATGATTCGTAATTAATACCATATCTATTTAATATTGTTGTATATTTTAAATTTTTATTTAAAAGAATTGCTAAAAAAAGATGTTCACTTCCAACATAAGGATGTCTCAATTCAAGCATTTCATACTTAGCATTCTTAATTAAATTCCTTATTTCCTGACTATAATTATAATTCAATTTTATCACCTAAGAATATTTTATATTTATTAAACACTTCTTATCAATAAATAACATCCACAAAAATAGGACAAATTTAGTCAAAAAAAAAGGAATCATTACGATTCCTATATCAACTAAATAGATGCTAAAATTATAAAGATTATAAGTAAAACAGCTAAAAACTCTAAAAATATCTTCCAAACATTTTTTAACCATTCTTTATAGTTAATTCCTAAGTAAGATAATGTTACCATTAGAATTAAACTTGTAGGTGCAACTAACATAGCCATTCCATAAATAGATTGGAAAATAACTCCTACAATTGGATAATTAGCAGTATTAGTAACTACACTCACATAGAAAGGCAAAACACTTTGGAAAACATATGCAGGTTCAAAATTAAACAAACTAGCTAACAATGCAACTACAGTAGTTGAAACAATATTAAACTTTTTACCAATTAATGCTTTATAAATAACTAATTGGAATGGATGATATGTTACAAGTACCAAAACAGTATATAATAAAATTACTATAACTGCAGGTAAAAGAGCTTTTTTAGCACCTTCAAAAAATCCATCCATTATATCATCAAATTTAAGTTTATAAATAAAAGCAATTATAAACATTGATAAAAATAATGGTACTAATAAATCAACTATTGTCCATGAACCAAATTCATTAAAGTTGCCTAATAATTTAGAAAATAGAGCAAAACCAAATATCTTAAAATTAGTAATACTAGTTTTTGCTTTAGACATTGCATCAATTCCAAAAGCATTACTCCATGGAATAAATGCAAGAATAGTAATAACTAACATTATAATTAAGAATAAATTAAATGGCCATATCTTTGCATTTTTAGATGTATCTAATTTAATTGTATTATCATAAGTTGCTGCTGCCTTATTTGGATTCTTCTTAGCTGAAGATTTTTTACTAGAATTCTTTGTAGTAGTAGATTTCTTTGCAGTTGTCTTTTTAGAAGTACTAGTTTTTGTTGAACTACCCTTTTTAGCAGATGTTGTTTTTTCTTTAGAATCATTTTCTTTCTCATTATTATCTGCTTTCTTAGTATTAGCAACTACTTCATCATCTTTACTAGCATTAGAAGTAGAAACTTCAGATATAAAAGAATTTTTATTTTTCTTTATATACATATAAGTATTGAACATTACTAAAACAATACCAACTAGTAAGATAATAAATCTAACTCCTACTTGATAATTAGTATTTAAACTCAAAGACTGAGTTAAAACACTTAGATTAGTAGTAGCATAAGTACTTCCTGCTAAACCAACT
>CACYRE010000004.1 GCA_902776735.1 uncultured Erysipelotrichaceae bacterium
GAGATGAAGTAGAAGTTGTTTTAGAAGAAACAAATATTTCAATAGGTAATATTCAAATACTTCCACCAAAAAATAAAAAAATGATAAAGAAAAAATAATAAAAAATCTACAAAATAATTTATTTTGTAGATTTTTTATTAATATTATTCTAATCATCAAATTTTGTAACTACATATTGACGAAAAAAACGGAAATTAGTCTAAAAATTTACGATTATGCCTTTAAATTTCAATAATAATTCAAAAATTGCATTTTACTATTTAACTAACCTAACACTTAAGACATTATCACAAGTTAATCAGATTATTTCTTGTATATCAGCTTGGAAAATTGACTAAATTGCTTAAAAAATGGTAGAATAATACACGTTTAATGGAATTTCTAGTATTTGAAATTAATTTTAATTAAATAAAGGGGATTAAAAAATGGAATTGTTAAGTAGTCAAGAATTAGAAAATTTATCCATTTCTGATAGAAAAGATTATTTTATAAAATTAAGAGAGGAATGTCTTAGTTTGAGCGATAATCAATTAAAGATTGGACAAGGTATTATTAAAAGTGTATATCCTGCCTTAAGAGGATATAAATTAGAATTCGAGGGTGTTGAAAATATACCTAAAGATTCAAATGTCCTTTTTATCGCTAACCATAGCAATTCACATGATATCTTCACTGCATATGAGGTTTTATCTGCTTTACAAAGAAAAGGAAGCGTAATGGTGGCTACTGATTGTCTAACTCCTGTTACAACCGAATTATTTAATATTTCAAATGCAACTTTACTTGATCGAAGAAAGAAAGATGAAAGATAAGATTCTGTTTTTAAACTATCTCATAAAATGTTAGAAGGAAGAGATGGTGTTATATTTGGAGAAAGCACATGGAATTTGCATCCTGTTCTTCCTATGCATAATATTAAAAAAGGTGGAACTACAATATCAGCTATTACTCAAGCTCCTATAATACCAACTATATTTGAATATGTTGAGCAAGATGGTCCCGTAAAATCAGAAAGTGCTTTATATAAGAAATGTATTATAAGATTTGGTAAGCCTATTGTTGTAAATCCGGATTCAAGTTTAGCAACACGAGCAAGTATTGTCAGAGCTAATATGATATATATGAGAAATCAAATATGGCATGATAATAATATAAAAAGAACTAGTATGAGTGATATTGATCCTTTAATATATATTAATCATACATATATAAAGAAATTTAAAGCATTTGGTTTTACATATGATTCTCAAAAAGAACAAGAGTATTTATTATTCTTAAATGATGAACCAAAAGAAAATGAATATACTATTGATGATGAAGGTAATTTTGTTCCTGGAATTACATGTAAAAGTTTTGAGTTAAAGAAAACCTTACGAAGATAATTTTCTTTAACTTTTTTTATGTATAGTAAGGTAAATAAAGACTTATCGTGTTATAACTATACTTAGTAGGAAGTGATGGATAAAATGGAAGGTATTTATAACCTTTACATACCATTATGTGGTTTATTAATAGCAATTATATGAAATATTGTATTTTTTCAAAAAGAAAGAGCTAAAAATAAAGAAACTGCAATTTTTGCAAGAGTTCTTATATATAGCTTAGTTGATAGTATTTTAATGGTTTCTATTATATGTTTAGCACTATTAAGTAGAGAAAGTATTAAACTTGATCCTAAATTTTCCAAATAAAAATTAACTGACATTTAATATCCTCCTTAAAATATAACTTGTCTTATATTCTACCATACATTTGTTTTATTTTAAAAGTTTTTTATCAAATTTTAATTTTTATTTAAATATGCAAATGTTCGATTGATACATGTATATTTATATGCTACATTGAGTTTAGGAACATTTAGTTGTTGAGTGTCTACCTCCAATCTAACAAAGAGAGGAGGTTTGAGAGAATGAAAAAACAATGAAAAAACGTGAATACAGCATTAAGTTGCTTCGCTACATATTACTCATTTTACTACTCTTAACCTTACTGGTTTTAGTAATAAAAAAATGACACTCATTCGCATTAGAATAGTGTCAAACTCATAATAATTGGGTAGACATTCAACAGTGTCAAACTGAATGTTCCCATTTTTATTTTATGCAAGATTTCTTGCTACATACATAATAACATAAAAAGGAACTTTTATCAAGTTCCTTTTGTATTTAAACTGGGGCGGGGCCTCAATTTAACGTGTTTACGAAAAATCGGCACAAATCTATGAATTGAGATTGACTCAATTACTTGAATAAAATATACCACAACATTTTGACAAAAGCAAATACATTTTCTAAAAGATATGATATACTAATAATAGATTTCGTATCATTCAATAGAATGATTTTTTTATTTGGAGGAATAATCATGGAAATGAACTTTAAAGATTTTTTAAACTTTTTTAAATTACCACCACATATCTTTTCAGCATTAGCTATTGGATCTGGTTTAATACTATTCGTTCCTGATAAAATAGCTCAAAAACTTTATTTGTTGAAATTTAGAAATGACTTTGGTTGGATTATAAGTATTATTTTTATAATATCTATTACTTTGCTGATAACAATAATGATTATAAAATTATGTAAATACCTTAAGGAAAGATATGATATGAAGAAACTAAGAAAAGCTCAAATAAATTATTTAAAAGAACTTAATCCTACAAAAACAAAAATGATTAAAGCTTTTCTAAAAGAAGAAGATAATACAATGTCTGTAAATTACTTGAATGGTGTTACTCAACAACTATTAAGTTTAAAAATAATAAGTTTTGCTGGTAATACAGTTCCAACAGGTATTTATGATGATGATTTGATGCCTATCGTATGTTTCCTTCAACCGTGGGTTATTAAGATGATTAATGAAGATCAAGAATTAAAAAATAAGTTTTATGGTAAGATAAAAAAATGATGTTTTTTAATCTGATAATAATATGATAAAATAAGTATGTTAGACAATTAAACAGGAGGGTATAAAATGAAGAAAGAAAATGAAACGCCATCATCAATTTATTTAATGCACAAATACTGGGGAAAAAAGCCTTCAGATGAATTAAAAGAGTA
Organism: uncultured Erysipelotrichaceae bacterium; assembly: GCA_902776735.1. GTDB lineage: Bacteria > Bacillota_I > Bacilli_A > RF39 > UBA660 > UBA3789. Next base: position 3,060 of record CACYRE010000004.1, read on the forward strand.
TTTAGTGCTATGACAACTCCAACAAAAGCAGATGCTAATACTAATCTAATTACATTAGGATATCAAGAAAGAAATAATCCAAGTACAATTTCATTCTATTTTAAGGATTTTGCATCAAAAGAAGATTTTATTAAATTCTTAGATAACTATAACAAGAAGATGAAAAAAATAGATAAAGAAAAAGTAATAGAATATACAGATATAACTGGTGTAATGATTTCATCAGTAAAAATAATTGTTGATAGTGTAAGTTATGTTTTAATAGCATTTGTCTCAATATCATTAATAGTTTCATCAATTATGATTGGAATTATTACATATATTTCTGTATTAGAAAGAACAAAAGAAATAGGTATTTTAAGAGCAATAGGAGCATCAAAAAAGAAATATTTCAAATATCTTTAATGCAGAAACATTTATAATTGGACTTTTATCAGGATTAATTGGAGTAGGAGTATCATTGTTATTATTAATACCAATTAATAAAGTAATTCATACTGTTACAAATAATCAAAACATAACAGCAGTACTTCCATTTATGGCAGGAATTATTTTAATAGTATTGAGTACAATTTTAACATTAATAGGTGGAATTATTCCATCAAGAAAAGCAGCAAAACAAGATCCAGTACTAGCATTAAGAAGCGAATAAAAACTATTCATTTGAATAGTTTTTTGCATCTTTTATTATTATTAAAAATATTATATAATTAACTAGTAATGTTTTAATAATAACAAAAGGAAGATGATTAAATGAAAAAATTAACAATACCAAAATATACTATTGGAGAAGAAGTAACTAATTCTATAACACATGGATTAGGAGTTTTCTTTGGAATAGTTATTCTTGTTTTAACAATTGTTATGTCTGCTCATAACCATAATACAGTTGGAGTTGTTGCATCATGTATATATGGTACTTCAATGATAATTATGTTTTTAATAAGTTGTCTATACCATGCAATGAGTCCAAGAATAGGAGCAAAAAAAGTATTTAGAGTTCTTGATCATTGTGATATATATGTATTTATTGCAGGAAGTTATACACCATTTTGTATAAGTTTAATAGGTGGTAAAGTAGGTTGGACATTATTTGGAATCATCTGGGCATGTGCATTATTTGGAGTATTACTTAATTCAATAAATTTAGAAAAGTATAAAATAATTTCATTTTTATTATATTTAATAATGGGATGGATGATTTTAATATCATTCAATTCATTAAATGCAGTTTTACCTAGTAAAGGATTATTTTATTTATTAAGTGGAGGAGTTGTTTTTACCATAGGAGCAGCATTATATGGAATAGGACATAAAGTAAGATATATGCATTCTGTATTTCATTTATTTGTTCTCGCAGGATGTATTCTCCAATCATTTAGTATATTATTTTATGCAATATAAAAAAAGAGATTAAAAAATCTCTTTTTTATTATTATGTACAAGAATTTTCATCTCGTGCAAAAACATAAAAAAGGACTTATTAAAAGTCCTTTCATATTCCAAATGGGGCGTCCTAAGAGGATCGAACTCTTGCATACTAGTGCCACAAACTAGCGTGTTAACCACTTCACCAAGGGCGCCATCTCTAAATAACATCTATATTATAACATCTATATTTTACCAATTAATTAATACTTTGACAAGTATTTTTTTTTATTTAGTAGCAATTGCCTAAATTAGGCATAAATTAAAACGAAAGGAGATATAATGAATAACTATAATTATTTAAATTATAATAGATATTTTGGGGATGATTTATATAGAGCATATCAACCTATGAATAATAATACAAATAATAATTATAATATTAATACAAATAATTATAATACAAATTTATATAGTCCTGAAGAAGGTTATTTAAAAGGAAATATGTTTTCAAATTTATATAATGAATATAAAAACTATAAACCTATGAAAATAACTCCAAGAAATGAAAAAGAAAAAGCTTTATATGATCTAGCAAGTATTGCTTTTGCTTCTCATGAATTAAATTTATATTTAGATCTTAATCCAAATGATTCTAGTATGTTAACTTTATATAGAGATTATAATGATAGATATAAACAACTAGTGTCAGCTTATGAACAAAAATATGGTCCACTTTCTGCTACTGGAGGAGATAATACCAGAAGATTTAACTGGATAAATAATTGGCCTTGGGAGGATGAAAATGTTTAAGTATAGTAAAGTTTTACAATATCCCATAAATATTACTAAGAAAGATTTGCGTATGGCAAAATATCTTGTCAGTCAGTATGGCGGTGCAAATGGTGAACTAGGTGCAGCACTTAGGTATTTAAATCAAAGATTTAGTATGCCTGATGATAGAGGCAAAGCTCTTTTAACTGATATTGGAACTGAAGAATTAGGACATGTTGAGATGCTAGAAACTATGATATATCAATTAATGAAAGATGCTACATTAGAAGAATTAAAAGATGCTGGGCTTGATTCTCATTATGCCGAGCATGCAAAAGCACTATTTCCAACGGATGCTAATGGAGTACCGTTTACAACTTCTTATTTTGCAACAACAGGGGATCCACTTGCTGACATTGCTGAAGATATGGCTGCTGAACAAAAAGCCAGAGCAGTTTATGAAAATTTAATTGATTTAACAGATGATCCTGATGTCATCGGTCCACTTCTATGGTTAAGGCAAAGAGAAATAGTTCATTATGCCAGATTTAAAGAATTATTCGACTACTATGATAAAAACCTAAAAAATGGTAATAATAATTTTAATAATACTGATAATTTAAAATATAGTTTTGATAATAACAATTTTATATTGCATCAATTAAATAATAATCTAATGTAAAAGCAGAATCCTGCTTTTTTTCTTTGACTAAATTTGTTATACTTATCATGGTGAAAATATGAAAAGCAAATATAAAATAACTTTCACAAATTTTTTTAAACACTTACATACTATAAATAAACATCGCTTTAAAGTATTTATTTTATGTACAAAAGTAGGTATACCAATACATGGGTTAATACATGATTTATCAAAATATTCTCCTATAGAATTTTTAGAAGGGGTAAAATATTTTCAGGGAAATTATAGTCCAATAGTAAATTGTAAAAAAGAAAATGGTTATTCTCTTGCTTGGATTCATCATAAGAATCATAATAAACATCATTATGAATACTGGTATGACTATGAATCAAAAATAGAAACCCCTATTATTCCATTTAAATATTTTCTTGAAATGCTATGTGATACTTTAGCAGCAGGTCAAACATATCAAGGAAAAAAATGGACAAAGGAATATCAATTAACTTATTGGAATGAAACTAAAGATAAAACTAAGATGAATAAAAATATGAAAAAGTTACTAGATAATATATATAAAGATATAAGTATAAATGGAGTAAATAAAGTTTTAAACAGAAAAAAGCTGAAAATACTCTATAATAAATATATGAATAATATATGTTTATAAAAATACTTTTTAATAATTTAATTTTGATATATAATGAGTATTGTAGGGAATAAAAGAGAGTGAGGGTTTATGAATTAAAAATTATTTTGTATTTTATTAGTTATTGTTTTATTTACTATTTTTATTAATAGTAAGCAAAAAATTAGTATCAAGATTAAAACCTATTTAGCACCTAATACTATTATATCTTCGTCTTCAAATACTTTTACTTCACCAATAAAAAATAAAAGTATTAATATTTTGACTAATAGTGATGATAATCCATTATAGTTATTGATGATGAATTCTGGATATCCTGGATGCATAGAAAATTTTGAAAATATTGAGAATAACCCAACAATATTTAAAAATAGTGGAATGAGTTATATTATAAATCATGGTTATAGTAAAGATTATTATTCTTTAATTGCTGGGGCAACTAATGATAATGAAAAATATTATGTAACTCAAATTGCTATTTGGTTATATATTTATGAAAATAAAAATAAGTTTACTAATTATTGTTTAGAAATAGACAATAGCTATTCAAGCTGTGATTTTCTAGATTTTTCTAATAATATTATATCTAGTGGTGATGTTAGAAAAATAATAAGTAATATTTCTAATACTCATTTATATGCTAAATTAATAATCATTTTAGTTGATGAAACAGAAAATACCAAAGGAAGTTATTCTTTAGAAAAGATTGATAGTAGTTCTATTATTTATAAAGTTGCTGATGATGAAAAATATCTAATAACTTCAGATATTACTCCTGTAACTTCTTAACATATCTACATTTGAATGCTGGTAATTATAGTATTTGTGAAATAATATCTCCTAATGGTTATTGAAAAATGAGCGATTGTATAGATTTTATAGTGGATAGAAGTAAAATAACAAAATTATATATACCAAATAATGTAATAGTTCTAGTATCAGATACTTTTACATCTATAATAAATTTGGATATATAATTGGTACTGTACTTATAATAGCTGGTGTAATTATTTTTACTTATGTTAAAAATGATAAGATAAAATTTTTAATTAGTGTTTAATATTTAATTATAATGGAGGGTGATTTAATTGAAAAAAATAATGGATGGTAATGAAGCAGCCGCATATGTTTCATATAATTTTACGGAGGTAGCAGGAATATATCCAATTACTCCAGCATCTCCAATGGCGGAACTTACGGATAAATGGAGCAGTGAAGGTAAGATAAACTATTTTGGAACACCAGTAAAAATAGTTGAAATGGAAAGTGAGGCAGGAGCAGCTGGGATGGTTCATGGTTCTTTGATGGCTGGTTGTTTAACTACGACATATACTGCTAGTCAAGGACTACTTCTAATGATTCCTAATATGTATAAGATTGCAGGAGAGCTTCTTCCTTGTGTAATTAATGTAGCAGCGAGAAGTCTAGCAACTCATGCCTTATCAATATTTGGTGATCATCAAGATATTTATGCTGTAAGACAAACAGGTTTTGCAATGCTTGCATCTTCATCTGTTCAACAAGTAATGGACTTAACTGGAGTTGCCCATTTATCAGCAATAAAAGGAAGAGTACCATTTGTTAATTTCTTTGATGGCTTTAGAACAAGTCATGAATTACAAAAAGTAGATGTAATTGATACCAATAAATTAAAGAATCTAATTGATAAAAAAGCCTTATCTGAATTTAAACAAAGAGCTCTTAATCCTAATAAGCCAGCAATTCATGGTACAGCTCAAAATGGCGATATTTATTTTCAAGCTAGTGAAGTAAGAAATACTTACTATGATAAAGTACCAGATATTGTTAATGAATATATGAGTGAGGTTAATAAAATAACTGGATGTGACTATAAGCCATTTAATTATTATGGTAATCCAACAGCTAATAAAGTAATTGTTGCAATGGGATCAGTTTGTGAGACTATTAAAGAAACAATAGATTACTTAGTACATGAAAAAAATGCTCCCGTAGGACTTCTAGAAGTTCACTTATATAGACCATTTAGTGCAAAATATTTCTTAAAAGAATTACCTAAGAGTGTCAAAAAAATAGCCGTTCTTGATCGTACTAAAGAAGCAGGTTCTTCTGGAGAGCCATTGTATTTAGATGTAATTAAAACAATAAAAGATATTGATGCTAAAGTAAGTGTCTATGGTGGAAGATATGGACTATCTTCTAAAAATACAACACCGGCTATGATTAAGGGCATTTATGAGTTTTTAGATACAAGAGATGTTCATACTAATTTTACTGTAGGTATTGAGGATGATGTTACTAATTTAAGTATTCCATACGATAAAAAGTTTGTAATACCAAATAAAAAGAATGTTGCTTTCTTAATATATGGTTATGGAAGTGATGGTATGGTATCAGCTTCTAAAGACATTATGAAAATTACTGGTACCTATACTAATGCTTATGTTCAGGGTTACTTCCAATATGATTCTAAAAAAAGTGGTGGAATAACTATTTCTCATTTAAGATTTGCTAATAATCTTATTAGATCGACTTACTATGTACAAAAAGCAAATATCATTGTCTGCACAAAAGACAGTTACCTAACAAGTCTTAAAATGTTAGATACTATTCAAGATAATGGAATATTTTTACTAAATACAAATAAAAATCCTGATCAAGTACTTGCTACTATGAATAATAATGATAAAAGAATTTTACAAACTCGCAAGATTAAAATGTTTATAGTTGATGCTGATAAAATAGCTAGAGAAGTTGGTCTACCTGGAAAAATTAGTACTATAATGGAATCTCTTATTTTTAAACTTGGTCATATTGTTGACTTTAACTTTGCTATTGATAAGATAAAAGAAAATTTAAATGATAAGTTTAAAAATAAAGGTGGAAATGTTGTTGAAAAGAATTATCAAGCAATAGACGCTTCTCTTAACTCTCTAGTTCCAGTAAAAATTCCATATGTTGATTTTGATTTTGAAGTTATGCCTAAGAAGAGTTTCTTTGAAACAATTAATTCCTTAGAAGGAGATAACTTACCAGTAAGTACTTTCTTAAAGAGACCAGATGGTGAATTTGAAGCGGGAACTTCTAAATATGATAAAAGAGATAGTAGTGAGATTGCTCCAGACTATTGTTCAGAAAATTGTATAGGTTGCAATCTCTGCAGTTTAGTTTGTCCTCATGGTGTAATTAGGCCATTCCTACTTGATGAAAAAGAAGTAATGGACGCTCCTGATTCTATGAGAGATAAACTAATTAATGCTAATATAAAAGATAAAGATTATAAATTTTCAATAGGTGTTGGTTTAGAAGATTGTACTGGTTGTTCTTTATGTGCAGAAGTATGTCCTGGCAAAAAAGGTGCAAAAGCTCTTGTTATGAAAATGAAAGAAAAAATTAAAGCAGATAAGAAAGACACTGAATATAAGTATTTATTTAATGAAGTAAGTGAAAAGAAAAATGTTATGCCAACAAATACGGTTCGTGGCAGTCAATTTGTAAAGCCTAAATTTGAGTTTTCTGGAGCTTGTGCAGGATGCGGAGAAACTCCTTACCTAAAACTTCTTACTCAATTATTTGGCGATAGAATGGTAATTGCTAATGCAACAGGTTGTTCTTCAATTTATGGTGCTAGTGCTCCTTCAATGCCATATTCAATTCCTTGGGCAAATTCTTTATTTGAAGACAATGCTGAATTTGGCTTTGGTATGAAAGTTGCTGATGAGACAATCAAAGGTCAAATTATTAATTTAATTGAAAATAACATGGATAAAGTTAGAAATAGTGAAAAAGAAACTTATAAGTCCTATCTTGAAAAACAATCTATAGAAAATGCTAAAGCTTTACTTGAAATAATTGATAACACTAGAATTGATGACTTATTAAAGTATAAAGATTTTATTGCTCCAAAATCAGTTTGGATGGTAGGAGGAGATGGTTGGGCCTACGATATTGGTTATAATGGTATTGATCATGTCCTAGCAAACAAAGAAAATGTTAATATTTTAGTTCTTGATACAGAAGTATATTCTAATACCGGGGGACAAGCCTCTAAATCTACTAGAACTGGAGCAATTGCTAAGTTCGCTGCTGGTGGAAAACAAACTGCTAAAAAGAACTTAGCTAAAATGGCTATGAGTTATCCTCATGTCTATGTTGGTACAATATCACTTGGAGCTAATCAAATGCAAGCAATCAAAGTCCTAAAAGAAGCTGAAGAATATGATGGACCATCTATTGTTATAGCTTATGCTCCATGTATTGCTCAAGGAATAATTAAAGGTATGAAAAATAGTATTAAAGAAGAAAAAAATGCTACAGAATGTGGTTACTTCCCATTATTCCATTACAATCCAGAAAATAAATTATTTAGTCTAGATAGTAAAGCTGATTTCACTAAATTCGATGAATTTTTACTAGGTGAAAATAGATATTTAAGTTTAGAAAAAATTAATAAAAATGGAGAAGTATTACTAAACAAAAATAAAGAACAAGCCGAATCAACTTATGAGTATTATAAAGATTTAGCTAATAATGAAGAAAAATAGAATTTTAATAAAAGTAAATACTATGATTATTATGTATTTAATAAATATTTAACAAATAATTAGTAATAAAAGAGCTTACGTTAGCTCTTTTTATACGTTATTCATATACGTTAGCTCTTTTTATATGTTATTCTTTACAATTTAGGCTTTTTTTGGTATAATATGACCAATTTAAGTGGTGAAGTTATATGCGAAAGAAAAATAAACAAGGTTTAATACTTGATAATTATAATGAAGATGAGTCTATCTATAATTTAAATGATAAGATTAATTCTCAAAATAATGATGATTATGATGAAGAATATTATGTTGATGACAATGAAGAATATTATTATGAAGATGATAATGATTTAACTACTAGAAATATTGATAATAGTGATGACTATTATTATGAAGATGGAGATAATGAAGTAGAAATTGAAGACACAAGTTCTGATGATTTATATGATGATTATGAGACTAGTGATGATAATGATAATCTAATAGATATATTTTTATTTATAGCTACTTGGTTTGGAAGAATAGGTATAATTTTAGCTATTGTCTTGGTCTTATATTTTCTCTTTAATAAAAAAATTACAACTCTTTTATTTTATATTATAGGTATTTCAGTAGCATATTTTTTTGGCTATGTATTTATGTATTTATTAGAAAAATTTAGTAGCAATTAATTATTTAAATTATAAATTATTTAATATAGATTAATTAGTTTTGTTTATATTAAAAATGCTACTTTTCTTTTAGCAAATTCTTTTTCTTTTATTTAATAATTATAATAACTAAAAAAATTTATTTATTTTATTTTACAATTTATTTACTATATTTCTATGTGGTGGATTACTTTATATTTTTTAATAAAATATAATAAAAAAAGCGATTCGGTATAATCGCTTTTTTATTTTCATATAAGAGGTTGTCCCCCCTGAGGGCAACCTCCAAAAAGAATAAAAAGGGGTTGGCTAGTGTGATACTAGCGACCAATTCGCCTAATTCCGAATTGGTAGTTTTTATACTAATCGAAAAGGTCATTTTTGTCAATAAAAAACTACAATTTTTTTAATAAATTTTATTAATTAAAATATAACTTTATAGTAATGTTTTTATATATAAATAAATTTTATACATCTTGGAATTGATATCTATTTTATGATATAATATGCGAGAAGGAAGTGGTGGTATGGCTGAGTTAAAAGACGTTAAAGGTATTGGACCTAAAGCTCTTTCTTTGTTAAATAAAATTAATATTTATACGATAGATGATTTAGTTACTCATTATCCATTTAGATATAATATTCTTCAAAGATGTGATTTAACTAAAGCAAATGATGGTGATAAAATAACAATAGATGGAAAAGTTGAAAGTATACCTATTTTAATGCGATTTAAAGCTGGACTTAATAAAATGAATTTTAGACTTGTTACTCAAAGTGGAGTAGTTGGTGTATCAATATTTAATAGAGCATTTATGAAGTCCCAATTAGTAGTGGGTACTGGAATAACAGTAGTTGGTAAATTTGATAAAACAAAAAATGTTATTACAGCAAGTGATATAAAACTAGGTATACTTACTAATCAAGCAAAGATTGAACCAGTTTATCATTGCACAAATGGACTTACTAATAAAAATATGTCTACTTATATAAATATGGCATTACTCATGTATGGAAAAGAAATAATAGATTATATACCAGAAGAATATAGAAAAAAGTATAATTTTGTCAATAAAAAAACTGCTTTAAATATTATTCATAATCCAAGTACTTTAGAAAAATTAAAAGAAGTAACTGTTAGATTAAAATATGAAGAGTTATTTGCTTTTATGTTTAAAATAAATTATTTAAAAAGAGAAAACAAAAATAAAAGTAATGGTTTAGTAAGAACGATAGATAAAGAAAAGTTGGATAATTTCATCAAGAAACTTCCATTTAAGTTAACAAATGATCAAATGAAAGCAGTCGATGAAATAATTAGTGATTTATCATCACCAAATAGAATGAATAGGCTATTACAAGGAGATGTTGGTTCTGGTAAAACAATAGTTGCTTTTATTGGTATGGTTGCTAATTATTTAAGTGGTTATCAAAGTGCATTAATGGCACCAACTGAGATACTTGCTATACAACATTATAATAATTTGATGGAATTTCTAAAAGATACTGATATTAAGGTAGCATTACTTACAGGATCTACCTCTAAAAAAGATAAAATTGAAATATATAAGAAATTAAAAGATGGAACAATTGATATGGTAATTGGAACACATGCTTTAATTCAAGATGAAGTAGAATATAATAATTTAGGTTTAGTAATTACAGATGAGCAACATAGATTTGGTGTACATCAAAGAGCTAACCTTCAGAATAAAGGAATAAGACCAGATGTTCTATTCATGAGTGCTACTCCAATTCCTAGGACTTATGCTCTAACTATTTTTGGCGATATGGATGTTTCAACTATAAAAGAGCGACCTAAAGGACGAAAAAAAATAGATACTTTTGTTAAGAAAAATAGTGAGATAAAAGATGTTCTACATATGATGTATGATGAACTAAAAGCCGGGCATCAAGTATATGTAATTGCCCCACTAATAGAAGAAAATGAAAATAGTGATTTAACTAATGTAAACGAACTTAAAGATCAAATGAAATTAGCTTTTGGTAGTAAATATAAAATAGATATCGTTCATGGTAAAATGGCTAGTGGTGCTAAAGATATTATTATGGATCAATTTAAAAATAATGAAGTACAAATTTTAATTTCTACAACAGTCGTAGAAGTAGGAGTAGATGTTCCTAATGCTACTATGATGGTTATATTTGATGCCGATAGATTTGGTTTATCAACATTGCATCAATTAAGAGGTAGAGTAGGACGTGGAAGCTCTAAAAGTAAATGTATACTTATAAGTGACAGTGATGCAGAAAGATTAAAAATAATGGAAAAAGAAGATGATGGTTTTGTTATTTCTGAAGAAGATTTTAAGTTAAGAGGATATGGGGATCTATTTGGAACAAAACAATCAGGTGATATGACATTTAATATTGCTAACATAAAGAATGATTATAAAATTCTTTTGCAGGCAAAAAAAGATTCTAATGAATATTTATTAAATAAAGAAACTGATAAAGATAATTTAAAGAAAGTTCTTATTAGTGAAATAACAGAAGGGTAGTGTAAAATTTGACATATCATCATTTTTATGATAAAGTACAGAAGCTATTTTAAATTATACAATGAATTATTATAAAGATTGTTATTTTATTATATATGGAAGGATGATATGTCTATGAAAGGACAAATTGATGATCAACAAAGGATTGCTTTCAGAAAGCAAAAAGCTATTTATAAAAGGTTAGGTTATAAAACTGAAAGCAAAGGATCTGAATATTTTCAAGAATTAATAGAATACTTAAAGATAGATAATATAGATAATTCAGAAAAAAAATTATCAGAACGAGAAGCAAAAAAGAATATTTTATCAGAATGTATAGACTTATATGCTTTTGATATTGAGTGTGGCAGAAAAAAATTTTATAGTAGTTTACTTGAATTTTTTAATAAATCACCAAAAAGTTCTTATGAGACATTTGATGAATACTTTGAAAGGGCAGAGAAAATTATTGTTAAAGAGACAGTAAAATATTATAATAAATATGTTATAGATGGTGAAATTGATAAAAATAGCAGTAATAATTATAAAATAAGATAAAAAATGTTAGTGTCAACTAACATTTTTTTTGGCAATTTTATTTAATTTAAATTGACAATTTTTAAAATTTACTTTATGATTAGAATGCGTGGTAAGATATATCACGCCGATTATCTCTCACGATTTAATGTGAGAGTATATTCAACCGAACCCCCTGAAGACCTAGTCGTGAGACTAGGTCACTTTTTTAGGAATTTAAGACTTAAAAATTTATAATTTAGGTTCTATTTTAGGTTCTATTTTTTTGAAAAAATTAAAAAGATTAGTACAAAGTATTCATTATTTTGACTATATCTTCCATTTTATTTTTGAATAGATGAGAGTATGTGTTTAGGGTCTCATCTATTTTTGTATGTCCTAAATATTTTGCAACTATCATGATATTTGCTCCATTATTAATAAGAAGTGAAGCACAAGAGTGTCTGAAGTCATGTAGTCTTATTGGTTTTACTCCAGATTTACTAGCTAGAAGATTTTTTCTAACTCTCATTCTTTCTTGAGTAATGGGTTTAACATCTCCAAATACATACCATTTATTATTAAATCCAAAATACTTTTTACAATTACTCTTTAGAATCTTTAAATCATCTGCAAGTGTTTGAGTAAGTGGTATAGTTCTAACACTTTTTTTACTTTTTGGAGTTGTTACATAAACTTTACCATCGACTGTGACTACATTTTTCTTAACAGATAAAGTCATTTCTTCAAAATTAATATTATCCCATGTAAGACCTCTTAATTCTCCTAGTCTTAATCCACAAAAATATAAAACTTCAAATGCTGATTTAAATAGAATTTCATCTTCGTATGATATGAATTGTTTAAATTCTTCTAGAGTATAGAATTCCATTTCTTTTGGTAAAGCATTGGGATCTACAAACTTTTCCATTTTATTATATATTTGTGTAAAATTGAAATCATGCCATCTAGTTCCATAATTAAGAATCTCTTTAAAGAATTTATGATATCCATTTTTAGTTTTAATAGCACAATCTCTTTTAGACATCCATCTTCTCCAAGACAAGTAATGATTAATATCAAAATCTTTAATTTTTACATTATGAATCGGCTCTAGAGAATTAATTCTTTCTCGATATGATTTTAAAGTTGTTTCTTTTACTTTATCTGATTTATATTCATAGAATTCTTCATATAATTCAATAAAAGTCATATCGGTAATATTAATTTCTTTTCTTCTCATTTTACGAAGTCTATTTGCTTCGGCAACTTGAGCTTCTTTTCTTGTAGCAAATTTTTTTGAATGATATTTTCTTTGTTTACCGTTTTCATCGAAATAATAAACTTGATAATACCATCTATATCCTTTAGATGTTGCATTCTCTTTAATACATTGGTTAACTGACATTTATAATCCTCCTTTAATGGTTAAACCAATTTACTAGACCTTTTGCTAATTGAATAATACCATAAAAACAAAAAAAGCAAAACCATTATGTTTTGCCTTTGTCTAGTATAAATTGATTTAATAGATTTATTTTATTTATATTTATGGGGGTTATCTTTTTTATCTATTATTTCCCATAATTCTTTGTTACTAAAGGTAATATATTTAGCAATTAAAAACCCAATATAAGAAACGACTCCCCAAGCGATAATTATAATCAAATATGACAATTTAAAATTAAATAACAAACCTAAAATTGGAACTATTCCTAGTATTCCAACTAATATTGGAATCGATAAGAATATTTCTATTACAATTGCTCTAAATCTAGTTCTAAAAGAATACTGCAATTTTTCTTCCCTAGATCTATCTTTTTTCAATTGCTCATATTCTTCTGATGTTAGAATACGTACTTTATTTTCTTCATTGTTTATTTTTGTTTCCTCTATATTTTTCTTTGTCTTTTTTGCCATAGCAACACTTCCTTGTTTTAATTATATAATACTTTTATTATCTATTATATATTTATTAAATATAGCAAATAGTTATAAATTGGCTAGCCTGTTTAAATAGTCTATATCGATTTTTAGCCTTTTAACGACCTCACACATTGGAATTAGTCCTTTTGGTAGAATATACCCATTTGCTTCTAATTCTTCCTGTATTTCCTTTTTTAGCCTATATACGTTGTTATTTCCAAGATTCGATAACTTTTTCAAGTCTTCAATAGTACACCATTGTTTAGATATTAATTCTAATGTTTCTTTAGCTGTCATTATCTTCACCCCCAAACTCTTTACAAAAATTATTCATAAATTCTATATCTTCTTGATTAGTTAATGGTTCTATCTCACATCTGTTTCCATTCCATACCATAGTTCCATCTTCATCGTATCGAATATGTGGCATAGAAGTATTTAGTTCTTCTATGGAATCACTGATTTGAGTTATTAATATGTAATTATTAATTTTATTGTTTTTATCTTTATATGAATTTACATATCCTTTTATAAAGATAAAATTATCTATAAAAAAAAGATCTTTATATTTTTCATAAAGATCTTTGTATGCTCTTAAACTGATAAAAGCTATTTTATTATTAAATATCTGGTTTTCTATACTTATTGCAATATGTTTTTCATTAATAATAATTGATAGAATTTTTCCAGATAAAAATATTTCATTTATATAATTATTCATTTGAACCTCCTTAATTTATTAATAATTAATTATTTAATTTATTTATTTTATAAATTATTTATTAATTTATATTATATGGTAGTTATATTTGACTAAATAACTAGTTATAATTGTCTATTACTTTAGTCTTTCATGGCTATAGTTAACAGATATATCTCTTCTTGTTCCATAATAATCATATCTTATAGATATATAATTTTGATCCTTTAATTCTTTGATTAATCTAGTTATTGTTCTTGCTGATAAATCTAATGTTCTAGCATATTTAGCATTACTAGCAAAAGCAACTTTATAGTCATTATTACTAAAAGATATGATTACACCTAATAAAAGTTTAGCTGATGATGTTATACTTTCATCACTTAATACTTCCATAGGTATTCTAATAAACTTTTCCATATTTTTCCTCCTTCCTAAAAAATTGCACAAAAAAAGCAGTGATTTCTCACTGCGTATATTATTGATTAACTAGTATCATATTTCATGTTTAAACCTCCTTATGAAAATTCGGGGATAGGGGTGTCCCCATATAGTGTTTGTTGTGTCATTGAAAAAAAGCACTACAAATACGTTGCTTGTTTGTTTTCTCTATAAAAAAATTTTTTTTAATAAGCAAGCAACGTATTTGTATACCCAAATGAAACATTTTGTCTATCCTAATACAATATGGGTGATCCCAACCCCCAAACAAAAAAGGTAGAAGTTGTTCTTCTACCATTAATTATTCAGAGTATAAATATAAGGAAAATATCTCCATATCTATGACAATTGTTCCTTATTATAATCATTTTAACACTTGACAAATTTAATGCAATAGCAAAAAAGTATCAATTTTGTATCAAAAAAGTATCACTTTTCTAAACCGATGATTTTTAATGCCATTTAGAAAATAAAATGTATTGAAAATATATCTACTATAGATAATTATTCCTTATTATAACCATTATAAATCCTTAATATATTGAAAAGCAAGGTTGAATTTAGGGTTGAAAAAAGTGACGAAAAAGGTGGCGTTTTTAAGTGACTAAAAAGTTAATTTTGCCTTTATATTATAATGGTTTATGAAATTTGTTAAATGGTGCAATTAAGAGTAATATTCAGTAGCATTAGTAAAATCATCAATTTTTTTAATGTTACTTTTAGGTGATTTATATAATGTTATGTTATAATTTATTATAAGAAATGGGTGGTATTATATGGCTTATTATAGTAACAGACAAATTAATAAGATAGTAAAAGATGTAATAGACAATTATTGCCCTCCTTCAACATATAAAAATAAAATGCCAACTAAAGAAGAGTTTTCTATACAAAATATAGATATAGACAAAATTGAAAAAGAGTATAATTCTTTTGATAAAAAAAAGAATGCTATTGAAACTTTCTTGGGTGTCGCTTGGTTTGCTCTTGGAGGAATTCCAGCTGGATATGTCTCTGTATATATTTGTGAAGCAATGAATCTTAGTACGGATTCATTTATTCCAATAATCATTTTTATGGCTTTATATTTTTTAGGGTTTGGAGTTATAGGATTAACAGATTATATAAAATATAATAAAAAGGAAGAATATGAGAATATAAAAAAATATAAGGAAGCAATGAGTCAATACTATTGGTGGCAAAATAGAAAGAAAAAGGATTTTTGGTATTCTTTGGATGGCCGAAAGTTTGAAATTGAAATTGCAAATATTTTTAAGAAAATTGGATATAAGACTAAAATATGTAAGCAAGGTGGAGATGAGGGAGTAGATATAGAAATAGAAAAAAATGGTAACAAGGAAATAATACAATGTAAGGCTCACAAGGCAAAAGTATCACCATCAGTTGCTAGAGATCTGCTTGGTACAATGTTAAATAAAAAAGTTAATCATGCTTATTTGGTAACATTAAATGGAGGTACAGCTGGAACTATTGATTTTTGCAAAAAGAACAACATTACTTTATGGGATATAGATGACATTATTAGATATAATAAAATGTAATCTATATTAATTATTTGTATGGAGGTGATAGTAATGAGAAAATATGAGTTACAATTTGATGATGAAAGTATTAAAGATACTATCCACTCTAATACTTTAAATAGAAACGATAAACTATTTAATTTAATAAGATTATTAAATAGTATGAATGAAAATCATATTATTTCTATTGATGGTAGCTGGGGAAGTGGGAAGACTTTTTTTATAAAGCAGCTTATGTATTTAAAAAGTAATCACAATGATTGTGCTTTCATAAAGCAAGATATCCATGATACTATTACTGAATTTGATAAAAAATATATATTGGTTTATTATAATGCTTGGGAAAATGATGATCATAATGATCCATTAGAATCGATTATTTACAATTTGCTAAATATTTTACCAAAGTATTCAGATACGTTTATTGATGGTACAGAACTATTTGATTTAATAAAAAAATCGTGGATGAATTTTATTGAAGTATCATCCTTAGGAATTGTTAAAACTGATGATATCAAAGAAATGAAAACTTTTTCTGATTTGTCAGACTCAGTTAATACAATAGAGGAAAAGAAAAATGCTGTTTTAACATTATTAAGCCATATTACTAGGCATAAAAGAATTCTTTTAATAATTGATGAATTGGATAGATGTAAACCTGATTTTGCTGTTAAATTAATTGAGACTATAAAACATTTTTATGATAGTCCTAAAATGAGTACAATTTTTGTTACAAATAATAATCAATTATCTAAGACAATAAAAAAATTTTATGGTAATGAATTTGATGGATATAGTTATTTAAATAAAATATACGATGCAGTTATACCTTTACATTCTGATAACATTGAACAATACTCTAAAAAGTATTTAGATATTTATCATAGTACTAATCTTCCTGAAGATGTTTCTATTTTTTTATTTAAACACTATAATTTCTCATATCGTGAATGCAATAAATATATGTCCATGTATAGGTTGATTGAACCATATATCCAGTGGCATGGGAAGTTTCCCCAACATAATAGCAATATTGATATTTCGTGTATATTTGTTCCTATATCTATAGCGCTAAAGGTAAAAGATATCTATTTATATGAAAAGTTTATACAAAATGATGGTTCGGATATCTTAAAAGAACTCTTTGATGATGATAAATTAAAAAGTGAGAATAGTAATTTATATAGATGGTTTTGTGAAATCTTCAAAGTTAAAGAAGGAATGGAATTATCTAATAGAGTTGCTAATAGATATAAAGAAATATTTATTTCAGATAATACCTATGATTATGGTAAATATCCTTATATGGAAGCAATATCTATGTTAGGTAATCTTATTCATATTGAAGATGATAAATAATAATTTTTTAGGTTCTATTTAGGTTCTATAAATAGTAAAAAAAACTTAAAAAATAGTAAAAAATTATAATACAGAGGGTTAGCGATTATATTGATTTAACAAGTTTTAATAAGCAAAAGGTCTATTAAATCGCGACCCCCTGAAGAGTTTACATTAACTTTTACATTAACTACTAGGTAATGTAGAAGTTTTTTTAACTTAAATTATCCATAGTTTTTACTATCTCATCCATTTTATTTTTAAATAGGTGAGAATAGGTATTTAATGTTTCATCAATCTTAGCATGACCTAGATATTTTGCAACAATCATAATACTTGCACCATTATTTATTAAAACTGAAGCACATGAGTGTCTAAAGTCATGGATTCTTATTTGCTTAACACCAGATTCTTGAGTATATTTATTTTTCTGATGTCTTAATATATGAGCTGATAAAGGTTCTTTATCTCCAAATACAAACCATTTTTGATTAAAGCCGTATTGTTTCTTATCTCTTAAATATAATTCATGTAGATCTTTCATGACTCTTTCTGGAACTGGTAATGTTCTAACACTGGTTCTAGTTTTGGGAGTGGTAACATAACATTTGCCTCCTTCACCTTCTTGAACAACATTTTTAACCACCGAGAGCTCTCTATTAAAGAAATCTATATTATCCCAGCTTAGACCTCTTAATTCACCTCTACGAAGGCCACAAAAGTATAATACTTCAAATAATGCTTTCCATTTAATATCATCTATTACTGATAAGAATTGTTTAAATTCTTCCCAAGTATAGAATTGCATTTCTTTTGGTGGCTTGTTTGGATTACTAAACTTTTCCATTTTGTTATAAATAGAAGTGAAGTTAAAATCATGCCATTTAGTTCCATAATTAAGAATAGTCTTCAATAATTTATAATATCCATTCTTAGTTTTATCAGCTAGATCTAATGTACCGATTCTCTTTCTCCAAGCAATATAGTGTTCTAACTTAATATCTTTAATCTTTAGTTCATAGAATTCACTTAATTCTTTAATATTAACTCTATATGTTCTTAAAGTAGATGTTTTAACTTTATCTTTCTTATACTCATAAAATTCTTCATAGAGTTGTTTAAATGTCATTCCAGTAACATTTATTTCTTTAGTTTCATATCCTACTAAGAAATCTCTTTCTGCTTTTAAAGCTTCATTTCTAGTCATATAACTTCTAGACATATATGGTTTGGTTTTACCATCAACCTTTATCTTGTCATAAAAATACCATCTTCTACCATCTTTGGTAGCTCTTTCTTTTGGTAACTGTAATACAGCCATTTTATTTATACCTCCTTATTTTGCTATATCGAGTTACCTCTTATACAACTCTAATATAGCACATTAATTAAAAAAAGTCAGGATTTCCTGACTAAATTAATTTTTCTTTCCTTAATTTTTTTTAATAAAAAAAGTAGGTAAGTACCTACTTAAATATCATAATACATAATATTACTAGCTATTATGAAACCCATGCCCATAATCTTATTCCGTAAAACAAATCAAATTCTTCACCAGTTACTTTGACCATTTTATTATCTTCTGAAGATTCTTTTGACATATAATATTTTACTTTTAGTTTATAGCCTAAACTAAAATATTCAAAGTTAATTTCTTCACCTGGTTCTAAACAAGATATACAATATTTAGTTCTACCTAAAACTATTAGTGGTTTACTTCCATTATTAAATTTTAATCTTATACTTTCTTCACAAATAAAAATGGTAAATGTGCATACTAGTATCAATACAATTATACTTATTATTTTAAATGCTTTTTTCATAAATTCACCTCACCTCAGTACCTCAAAACATTGCAATTATTTGCCACATGTTACATTTGTAGTGCAAGATGTTTCTAGGGGATAATTTGTAAATTTAAATTTTGTTATATTTCCGTTATCACAATGATATGTATCAACTAAAATACCAGACCTCTTCTTACACCACATTTCCATACCTATTATTGGATTATTATTAAATAATAAAGCTTGTAGTGTATCTATTAAAACAAATCCTACTAGAGTTGCCAAAACTATTAAAGTAATTTTTACACCTTTTTTCATATAATCACCTATAATTATTATAACACAAAAAATAGCAATTTTATTATTGCTATTAATTAAGGCATAGACCAAAACAAAACTTCATTGTATAAATAAAAATCTTTCCTAATTAGTTCAAAATCTTCCTTGTTAATATTATTGCCCCTTATTATTCTTTGTTTACTAGGATCTTTTTGCTTATAATAATATTTTACATAAAAGCCATAGCTGTATATAGTTTGTTCAAAATATTCATTGTCACCCGCGTGAATATCAACAGCATATCTCTTTTTTATTAGTGGCGTTGAATCCATGTCTGAATGCAAATATACTGATTCGATTGAAACATACATTACAGATAAAAATACAAATGCAAAAATAGACCATAAAATAATTTTTAAAATTCTATTTTCTTTTTTAACTGTCTTATCAATCGTATATATTATGTTTTCTTCAAATTTTTCTTGATAATTTTTTTTATCAACTTTTTCGCCACTCATTAAATCATTTACAGTTACATCTAATTCTTTACTAATTATTGGAAACAATGAAATGTCAGGCATATTTTTTCCATTTTCCCAATTTGATATTGCTCAATCTGATACTCCTAATTTTTCAGCAAGCTGTTGTTGTGTTAATTTTTTTTCTTTTCTTTTTTCGGCAATAAATTTTCCAATTTTAACTTGATTCATATTATTTATCTCCTTATCAATAATACAATACAACATTTTTAAAAAATATAACACGAAGCAATGCTTGAGTTTTGTTTCTATATACATTTTACCACAAAACCCCATTTTTAATTTCTTAATACCTCATGATTTTATTTATATTAAAATGTTTTTTTTATTTATTAAGTTTGATTATTCTTTCGAGTCTATCTATATCTATTTTTAAAATATCAACAACAGCTTGCATAGGTAAGTCATTTCCAGGAATATAATATCCTTCACTAATTAACTTATCTTTTATTTGCCTTTTAATATCTAATGCTTTATTTCTACCACAGTGTAGTAGTTTCATTAGGTCTGCTAAATTACACCATTGTTTTATTATTATCTTCATTGTTTCTTCTGCACTCATATTAAAACCTCCCTTATTTAAAACTATCAATTATTTTTTGAATTTCTGCTTGTTCTTCTGGTGAAGCTTCTTCATTTGAAATTTTCTTTCCACCCCAATATCCATCACCATAGAGTGGTGGTTCTTTCTTAACTTCAATTTCATTAATTTTTAAAATATGAATATAGTTTTGCCTATGTCCGTTTTTGTCAATGTAACCTTTTGGTATACCCTCAACATAAACATCTTTTCCAACCCTTAATTCTATTTTGTAAGAATATTCAACATACATTCTTGCACTAAAAAAGGATAAGTTATTCTTATCCTCGCCATTCTTATCTTTGTATAATTCTTTTTGACATATATCAAACCAAATATAGTCTTTATCAACTTTATCTCTAATACTAGTAATGTATCCATGATATTTTATATAGTCTACTAAATCTTTCATTCCTAAACCTCCTTTACCTTTTACTAAGGCCTTTGTATAACTATTATATTTATATATTATCTTTATTTATTATGTAAGTATATTATATCTATATTGTAAGAAATATTATTCTATTATGTTAGAAATTTATTTCTAATGTATATTTTTCTTCTAAAACTTTTAGGATTTTCAACTGTTATATATCCTTTATCAATTAATGCTCTAATTAAAGCTGATATAGTCCTAGTAGAACACTTTAATTTATTAGCATAATATTTATTAGATCCAAAAGCATATCCTTTTTGATTAGAATTAGAAAGTAGTAGAGTAAAAAATACAATAGCACTTTTACTCAAATTATCATCTAATAAATCATAATAAAGCTTTCCATGATTCTTGCTCATTCAAAAACCTCCTTTCTTAATTTTTAAAATCCCACAAATGGGATAATACAGCCCACAAAACGGTAATTTTTAACTATAATTATTTAAGAGCATAAGAGAATGATATCAACACAATAAAAAAAGCCTTATTGTATAAGACTTCCACGTGATATCAAACTTATTTTGCACTTGCAAAATTGTCCCACTCATGTGGGATATTTATTATATAAAACCCTTATATTATAAGTAATAACTGTGGGCTTACCTATGGGACATTATGTTTTCATATCTATAATCACCTCCTAATGAGTGGGATAACAAAAAAAGAAGATGTATTCCATCTCCTTTGATAGATTTTTCCTACTATAGCAATTTTAACACCTATAAAATTCAAAGTGAAGTTCATTTACTATGTGAATTTTAAGTTGTTTTAGTTGTTGTTTACTATGTTGTTTTTGTCAATTTTTCCATATTTTACTATATTTTATCACTATTAAATATTATTACAAGTGGTGAATTATATAGGTGTTTTGGGGGTGGAATTTCTTCATTTTTACCTTATAATTCCACTATTTTACAATATTTTATCACAACTAGAGATATTTACAAGAGGCCTTTGAACACCCCTCTAGGGGGTACTATTTTTGATTTAAGCCCTTATTTTATAAGGACATATTAAAAATATTAAATATATTTTTTTATAAAATAAAAATGGATTTAATAGTCAAATAGTGATAAAAAATGTCGAAATTATGTTATAATCATATATAGAAAGGTAGTGTTGTTATGAAAAAATATACAATTGATAACTATATAATTGATATTGATAAATATGGTTTGAAAAAAACATGGCATACAATACTATCAAAAACATTAAATAACACATTTAATTCTGATATTTTCAATATTAGTAATTATGGTGAATTATATGAAATAGGTTTAGAACATGTAAATAAGATTAGCAAAAAAGAAATGGGTAAGTATTACACTCCGAGAGATGTTTCAAATGTAATGTCTAATTGGTTAGCACCATTAAAAGGGGATAATGTTTGTGATGTAGGATGTGGAGCTGGAAATTTAATACTATCTTATCTTGATAACTTAAATAAAAGTGATGCAATTAGATTAATAAGTAATGGAAATATATATTTGTACGATCTTGATGATATTGCACTAGAAATATGCAAATATTCAATTGCTATAAAATATGGTAAAGAGTACTTAAGAAAAATACATGCTAAACATTGTGATTTTTTAGATAAAGATATTAAATTACCTAAGAATGCAAAAGTAATATCTAATCCACCATATTATAAAATAATAGAGGATGGAAAGAATTGGAAAATTACTAATGTAATATCCGATTCTAGAGAATTATATTCTGCATTTATTGAGAAGATTATAACTCAAAGTGATTCATCTGTTATTATTACTCCGTACAGTTTTATTGGTAGTGGTAAATTTTATTCGTTAAGAAAAGTAATGAATAAGTATAATGGTTTTGTTGTTTCATTTGATAATGTTCCTGGAAATATATTTAATGGAAGAAAACATGGAATTTTTAATTCTAATAAAGGTAATTCAGTTCGTGCAGCAATTACAGTTGTTGAAAACAGAGACAATGTTAAAGGATTTAGATTCAGCCCATTAATCAGATTTAAAACTGAGGAAAGAAATAAAATGTTAGATAATAATGTTTTATATTCTTTAATAAATGATAGATATCAAATAGTTGATTCTAGACACAAAGCATATTATAAATGTCATTCAGATCTATTAAGTATCCTTGACGCTTGGGAGCAAAAATCTGATAAAAAAATGAGTAATTTAATTGAACAAAATGACGGAAATGAAATATATTTACCAACAACATGCAGATATTTTACTGTAGGATCTAAGAGAAATTTATTAAGAGATGGTAAAAGAGTAATTAAAGTTAAAAATAAAAATACATACAATTATGTCTATTGTATGATGAATTCTACTTTTGCATATTGGTATTGGCGATTGTATGATGGTGGAATAAATTGTCCATTAACTATTATTAATACTATTCCTGTATTTTTAGATCTATTTAATGAAAAACAATTAAATAAAATGAATTCTTTAGCAGAAGAAATGCAAAGTAAAGAAAAAGAGTATTTGGTTTATAAAGTAAATGCTGGTAAAAAACAAGAGAACATTAAATTTCCTAAAAAGTATAGAAATGAAATTAATAAGCTATTCTTTGATGTATTGGAAATTGATAAAAACATTAGTGTGTTGAATAAAATACATAGTAGTTCTTTATTTGAAGAAAGTGAGAGTGAAGAGAATGAATAAAAAAGAAGCAATTAGTGAATTAATTAATACTATTTATAATAATAATTCTGATCTAATACTTTCAGAAAGTGATATAAAAAGATTAAATAACTTTTTCAAAGAAGTTGATCAATTCAGTAAACAATTTGATGCATTTTTAGAGGAAAATTCTGAAAAAACAAAAGGAATTTCTAAATTAAAAAGTGGCAAATATGAAATGGAAAAACAGTATAATCAAAATAGAGCATTACAACCAGGTATTTTATCTGAATGTAATTATGTTGAAACTTTAGCTAAAATATTTAATTTGAATAAATGTTTAGATTTTGATAGGACTCCAATGAATCAAGTTCCAATTGAATGTAGAAATTATCTTAACTCTGGATATCAGACATTTTCAGCAGCAAGATATTTGTACTATAGTACAAAAAATCCCGATATATTTATATTTCAATATGGTAATCCTGCAAACGGTGATGCTGAAATAATCATCAATGGGAATAAGGTTAGACTAGAATTCAAAGAAAGAAATGCCAAAGCAGGGGAATATGATATTACAGGATTGTATGATGATGAAGGTAAGCTGTTGATTTCTGATGATTTTAGAAAAAACACTCCAGAATATATTCCTTTTATTGAGAAATTTAATAACGAAACAAATGTAATAGAACAAATTGGTCATAATTATAATGACTTTGATGATGAAACAAAAGTTTTGTCTGTTATGGAATATTTTGCAAGACATGACATTGATGCTATTGTTTCATCAACTTCAAATAATGAATTAGTTGTACTAACACCTGAATGTGTAAAAATAGAATTACCAGATGGTAGAAGGATAATTACGACAGAGAATAGTGAAATAAGAACATCAGGAAGAAATCACAGAAAAATATTTACCAAAAATTTATTTATGAATGTCCTAGACCAAATGAATGCTGTAGAGATAGATAAAGATAAATATGAAGTGTCACTAGACAATGAATTAGTAGAAATAGTAAATGGTCGTGGCACAAGTACACCTAGTAGAATTAAATTCAATAAAGTGTTTTTTGTGGATATTAATGATGCTATCATTGAAAATGATAAAGTTGTATTTAATATTAACGATGTTGAGCAATTAAAACCATCAATCTCTATGCATATAAAAATTAATGCAACAAAGGATGAATTAAAGGATTATTTTGAAAAGAAAGATTAGAGATGTAGGTGCTATTTATGAATAATGAATACGGGTATATATATGTTTATAAGTGTATGGTAGGATCTGGTTCTGATGTTTGTAAAATTGGAATTACAAAAAATTATCAAGAAAGATTAAAAGACCATGTAAGAAGACCATATCATGGTTTTGTACCTTATGCTGAATTTACAACTGGAAAGGCAATTGCAACAGTATTTAAAATAAGCAATTTTTCTTTTGCTGATAAGTACATTAAAGAATTGTTCAGTAACTATCAATTTGGGAATTATGAAATATATAATGTTGATTATGATGAAACAATAAAAAAACTATATTTTGGTTTAAAAGATAGAAATGCCTTTGTTGAATTAATTGAAGACGGATATAGTTTATATGATTTTGCAGTTGATGAATCAAGGCAAGAATCAGATACTACAACAAAAAAAGATTTTGAATTAATAAAAGAACAAATCATTGATAGGTATAATGACAACTTACCAGAAGAATTACTATTGATGCTAAGAGATAAGAATGATTTTAAAGAAAACTGTAAATCACATTATAATACTGGTAATTATATTTGCTTCAGTACCAATATGATTTTGGATTTAAATTACAACAAAGAAAAGAGAATTGAAATTTTAAAAAAGCTTAAAAAATTTGTTTAAAAATAACCAGACGTGAAAAAATATCTGGTTTTATTTTTCAATATTAATATATATATGAATCATAAAAAAAGACTATCAATTTATAAATATAGTAATCATGGTATAATGGTATTGAATGGAGGATCTATGAACAGTAAGAAAATTATAAAGATAAGTATAGATAGAAATAAATTTATTAATGTAGATGGTTCACTAGATTTAACTAGTAGAGTTCTTGAAATCTATATTGCTTTTAATAAATTTGAAGAAGCCTTTAATTTCCCCACTAGAGAATTATTTTTACATCCTGAAAAAATCAATGAGAATAAAGTAATATATGTTGTTGATGAAAATGGAACATATTATAGTTGTTTTAATTGCATATTTGGTTTTAAATATAATGATCCATTACAAATATATTCATCCCCAATTGATTTCATTATAGAAAATGCAATAAGTGATACTAATAACATAAATGTAGATAAGATTATCTTTAAGACATCATTACCAAGAAAATATTCTTTATATATTTTAAATATGCATATCAAATACACAAGAACAAAAGATATTTTTATAAATAAATCCTTTGACAATGATAAAATGATTATTGAATATTCTATAACAAGTAATAAAAAAACAGAATATAAGAAATTATCTGAGATTATGTATTCTTTGCTTGAATTGTCTTTTTTATGTCTAGGTGATATACCTAAAATTGAAAAAGTAAGTGTATATGGTGAAAATGCAATGAATTACTATTTTGCATGTGCACCAAAATATATTCAAAGAGCTAATATATATAGTTCTAGCACAAATGGCGTTTTAGCATGTATAGAGCCAGGAACTATTTCTAGCAATTTAGTAAAAGATTTTATTAAATTTAGAAAAAATACTAAAATATTATTTGATTTGTTAATGATTCACATGAATGGCGATGGTTACTTAGAAATGACCAATTCAATGTTAGTTCAATTGTTAGAAGGTTTCTATAAAACAAATAATCCTGGTACAAATAAAGAACTACGTGAAATATTAGATTTTTATTATATTCAAAATCCTGTAATAAAAACATTATTGGTTAGAAGAGATTTAAAAAAAGCAGGAGATGTTCATAATACACCGATCTTTTTACTAAAAGCAAAAGAACATAGACATTATCTATCTCATTTAAATATGAATGAATCAAAAAAAGTGTTCTTCCAATTAGAAAATAATTATGCATATTGGAAATTATGCCATGGGTTAAGGATATATATTATGCAAATTATTTCGTTGCCTATTAATATTGAGGAATATGATAAATTTAAAAATTCAGTTGAAAAATGGGCAAAAAGTCATAGATTAAGATATAAAAAATAATTGTTTGGAAAAAGTTAATGCAAATGTGATATAATATTCATAGTTGAGATATCATTAATATGATATCTTTTTCTTTTCATTAAAGGAGGTTATTATGTATAAGATAGATTTAAATCCTGATGTAGCAACTTACTTTAGAAATACCATAAATGAATATATTAATTTATCTATGAAACATGAATATAAGCACAGAAATAAGAAATTGGAAAATTCTTGGAATTCTATATGTTCCATTATGGATAGAATTGATGATTTGGTATATTATTTAAATCAAAAGGAATTAAATAACGGATTATGGAAAAATTGTGCTTTTGATTTTTTCGAATTTATTGAGCAAGCTGGAGTATTAGTTAGCTGTATTGATGATGCATTTGCAATATATAATGTTCAATTTCCACATCATAATGTTATTTTTAAATCAAAGAAGCTAAACCCTAATGTTACAATTACAAAGAACACATGTGAGCTTGATGATTCTTACTTTATGTATATAAGATCTCTAAGTTCGGTTCATCCAAGTGATACATCACATCATAAGGAGTTTCAAGAAGCGGATTTTGAAGTGAGCCCATATGTTGTCTGGAATAAAGGAGTTTTAACTTTAAATAATCCAAATGCTGATTTAGTTCTTGTATCATATAATAATGAAACTTCTGATTTTTTAACAAACAAAGGTGTCATTATTGATGAAATATTTAATTACATTAAATACAAATATTATTCTTTGAATTATTTATCTAAAAAAATAGCAATTCACTATAAACAAATAATTGCCAATTTTAGATTATCAAAAATAAAAAAGTCACCAGAATTTGGTGATTATGTTAAATATTTAAATAATTTAAAGGAAGAAGCATTGAAAAGAAATCCCGATATGGAATGTGAAATTCAAGAATTCATAGATATTTTTAATTTAAAAATAACAAACAAAAATAATGAAATAAAGTTTGAGAAATATAAGAATGCATTAAAGTATGCAATACAGTCATTTCATAGGCAACTTCAAAACATGGATTTTAACTGTAGATCACCCTTTGATAGATTAATTGGAGAATTATTGTTAGGAGAAATCTATTTTAAAGATGATAACTATCATTATCCTTTAAGTAAAATATTATACTTGAAAGATGCAACAGGTGATAAAAATTTTGGATTAAGTATGTATAAATGTTTGTTAGGTGTATTTGAAAAATATGTCGATGTATCAGAAGAGGATTTATATCAACTAGATTACTACGAATTATATGTTTTATCGCAAATAGCATTATATTTTCATGCATTAGATTATGATAATGACATTAGTAGGTATATTCCAAGCCAAGATATGTATAGATAGGGGGGATATAGTGAATACAAGTAATTATGTAAAGAAAATTAATGATTATAAAAAATGCATGAAAGTATTAGAATGTGCACATAGAATTTATATAGATGAAATTGATAATTTTGAATTCAAAAAAATAAGTAAATATAATAAGTCAAGAAATATGTATAATAAAATATCAACTGATTTTAAGGTGGTAAACTATTTAATTGAAAAAGAAGATTTATTTAATGCTGCCACAGTACTTAGAACTTTATATGAGAATATAATATACATAATTGCAACCTCATATGATAAAAAAATGATTGTAACATTGGATACTACGCCTAAAGAATTGAGAAAAATTTTAGAAGATAATTGTAATGTTATATTTACTGATTATTTTGAAAAAGAAGACTTTAATAGTATATATAAATACTTGTGTAAAATAGTACATCCAAGTAGTATGAAGGAACTTGTTTCATACCTAGTTAATACAATTAAGTATAAATCATATATGATTAATAATTTAAAGTATATGATGATTGTTGTTGAATACATGTATTTAAATTATCTCAACAAAAAAATTAAAAATGAAGATAATAAGTTTGATTTAAATTTTGTTGATTGTTGTACATATATTAATCTAGTCAATATTAGCTATTATATAATAAGTATTAAAAATAGTACTAATAGTATAAAGAGATTTATGTACTATGATACAAAAAATAAATATGTAGAAGAAAACATGAAGATATGTGAACAATTATCTGTTGAACTTAAAAATAATAAAAATAGTATAGAAAAAAATATAAAAGAGTTAACTAGAGAATTAGATTTGCAAATTAATGAAAGCAAATATAAAGAATTAGTTAGCACTATTTTAAAAAACAAATAGGAGATTATATGGATAACTTTGAACAAGAATATAATAAATTGAATGAGGTTTCTAAAATGGCAGTTAATGCGTATAGAAGTGGTCGGCAGTTTATGATGACTGGAATACACACTTCTGGAGCTGGCATAGTAGTTAATAGCAGGCTGTATCCAACTATTATTGCCTCAGTTGTTAATGAAGTGTTTGCATGTGAATTGTTTCTTAAATCCATGATAATGATTAAAACTGGTGAAAAATCAATAAAAAAACATAAATTATTAGAATTATATGATTTGCTTGGCATTGAAACAATCGAAAAAAGCTTATCAAAATATGATTTTAAAGATGAGCTACAAAAGATAAGCGATTCATTCATTACATGGCGTTATTGTTATGAATATGGCACAATTGTTATTAATAGGGGATTTGTATTTGAATTATGTAATGTTTTAGAAAATGAAAATAAAAAAATAATTTTTAAAGAATATAATCTTAATATGGATCAATCGTTTATCTAATTTATGTAACAAAACAAAAAAACAAAAATCATATCTAACTTTTAACACATTATAAAAATATGTTAAAAAAATATTAAAATTTTAACATATTTTTTATTGAAATTTTATAATATTTTGCTTTTACATTAACTTTTACATTAACACCCATACAAATTTTGATAAACTGTGATAAATTGATAAGACTCACAAAACCTTATTTTATAAGTAATTTAAACTTTTGTATAAGAGATAACTCGTCTAAAAAATCGACCCCCTGAAGAGCCCGAAAGTGCTCATTTTTGTTTACTTTAAAGGATTTGAGGCCTATTAAATTATTTAGGTACTAAGCTAGGTACGTAAATTTAATAAATTTCCAAAAGTAGGTAAAAATACTTAGTTCTGGAAAAATATTTCCAAAACTTTTTAATTATATTGACAAAATTACTGATAAACGATAAAATACCAGTAGATTTGTCAAGGAGGAATATTTATGGAAAGGATGACAATAAAAGAATTTAAAGAAGAAAGTAATATAGAAATTATAGAATCTATTATGAAAATGAATAATGGATATGTTACTTCAAAAGAACTTGATAATTATGGAATTCATAGAATGTATCTTAATACCATGTGGAAAAAGGGTATGATAGAAAAAGTTGCAAATGGTATATACATTGATTCAAATAAAATAGAAGATAGTTATTATGTTTTCAGTCTTAGTATGCCTAATACAATATTTTCTCATATGACTGCACTTTATTTTCATGGACTATCTATTAAAGCTCCAAATGATAAATACGATATAACAGTAAGAAAAACATATAATAGTAAACATCTAAAAAATCATGAGGTTTTTTATGTATCAGATGATATTTATGACCTTGGCCTTACTGAAGCAGAAACTCCAATGGGAAATAAAGTAAGAGTCTATGATATTGAGAGATGTATATGTGATATTATAAGATCTAAAAATAGGATGGATCTAGAACACGTTAAATATAGTATTAGAGAATATATAAAAAGAAAGGACAAAGATCTTATAAAACTTTCTAAATACGCAGATAAAATGGGGATAAGAAAAGAAGTAATGGATTTTGTGGAGTTATTTTATGAATAGCATGCAATTAAAAGATAAACTAAGAAATATTTCTAAAGAAAAGAATGTAGATTTTAATACATTACTTAGACTTTATATGTATGATAGATTTTTAGAAAGACTTTCAAAAAGTAAATATAGAGATAATTTTATTTTAAAAGGTGGATTCTATTTAAGCACTTTATTTGGGGTGGAGAATAGAGCAACCATGGATATTGATACTGCATTTAGAAATGCTAGCTTTGATGAAGAAACGATTATTAAAATGATACACGAAATAGTATCCATAAAAATAGATGATAATGCTAAACTATCGTATTTAGGAATAGAACCAATCAGAGATGAAGATGAATATGGTGGTTTTAGAGTAACTATTCAAGTAGAATATGAGACTATGAAACAATCTTTTCATATTGACATAGCTACTGGTGATCCTATTACACCAAAAGAAATAAGGTATAAATATTTACCTTTATTAGGCGATTATTATGTGGATTTATATGCTTATAACATGGAAACAGTTTTGGCTGAAAAAATAGAAACAATGTTAAGTAGATTAGAGTTAAATGGAAGAACAAAGGACTTTTATGATATATATTTAATTTATAAAAAGGAATGGCAAAATATCAATATAGATCATTTTAGAAAAGCAATTGATAAAACATTTACTAAAAGGGAATATAATGGTAATCCATTTGAAGCTTTAGATATTATAAGAAATAGTAAAGTTTTAAAAGAAAGATGGAATAAATATCAAAAGAACTTTTCTTATGCTGAAGGAATAGAGTTTGAAGATATAATGGATTGCTTAGAAATAATGATGAACAATTTAAGTTTTCTATTATTAATAAAGTAATATGAATCTTGTTTCTTTGGTATAGAAACGAGGTTCAGTTCATATTTAGAAAGGTAAGAATAAGATATTTTTACCTTTTTTCTTTATATTTATTAATAAATGTATACCTTTTCTTTTTAATTTGCTAAAATAATTTAGAGGAGGAAATATGATAATATATAGATGTAACAAATGTAAAAATATTTTAATGGTTCTAAATAAAGGTATGTGTATTCCAAATTGTTGTGGAGAAGGAATGCAAGAACTTACTCCAAATACAACAGATGCAAGTACAGAAAAACACATACCAGTAGTTGAAATTAATGATGATAATGTTGTAGTTCAAATTGGATCTATTCTTCATCCTATGACTGAGGAACATTTTATTGAATTTGTTATACTTGAAACAAATTTAGGTTCACAAATTCATTATTTAAAACCAGGAGATGAAGCAAAAACTAGTTTTAAGTTAAATACTTATGAAAAAGTTGTAGCAGTTTATGCTTATTGTAATTTACATGGACTTTGGAAGAAAGATATTTAAAAGTATCTTTTTTTTATTAATTTTGATAAAATCTAATTAGGTGTTAATATGAATCAAGAAAATATTGGTAAATATATTAAAAAATTAAGAAAAGAAAATAATTTATCACAAGAAAAATTAGCTGATAAATTAGGAGTTACTTATCAAGCTGTTTCTAAATGGGAAAGAGGACTCAATTTACCAGATATGACTACTTTAAAAGAGATAAGTAATTTGTTTAATGTAAATATAGATGATATTATTAATGGAGAAAATTCTAAAAAAATTAAACTTAATAATAAAATATATATAATAGTTATCACAGTACTAATATTTTTAATATTAATTGGAATCATATACTTTTCAAAGAATAATACTTATTCAGTAAATGATATAGAAAGTACTAATAATAATTTTAAAGTAGTAGGTACTTTTATTAAAAGTAATAATAAAACTAATTTAATTATTAATAGTGTAGATTATAAAGGAGAAAAAGATAATACTAAATATAAAAAATTATCATGTGACTTAGTAGAAATAAAAGGTAATTCTAAAGAAAAAGTTAGTTCATGTAAGTCAATAACTAATTCTACTTTAAAAGAATATCTAGAAAATGTAGATATAAAAATGGATTATAGTGCTAATAATTGTACTATGTTTTCTAAATCTAAATTAACAATAGAAATACAAGCAGAATTAGAAAATGATAAACTCCTAACTTATAATATTCCTTTAGAAGTAAATAAAAATTCTTGTAGTTAGTTATAGACATTTTATATTTATAAAAGAATATTTAAAGTATTTAAAATATAATTTTTAAAAAGAAATTTAAATTAGAAAAATATTAGAAAAATACAATTAATAAATAATGTGCTATAATATTGCTAGAGATATTATTTTTATAATCGGGTGGTTTGAATGGATAAAGATATTGAATATAAATTAGATATTGTTGATAGTTATGGTGATGGTGAAAAGTTTCATTGTATTCTAAAACTACCTATGAACTTAGGTTGGTATAATGATGTAAATATTAAGTTTGTTGAAAATGGCAAATTTATTAATTATCCTCTAAAACATAAAAATAATGATTTATTTTTTGCTTATTTTGAAGGTGATTTTTATTTAAAAACAAAAGCAATTTACCATTATTTATTTAGCTTAACTATTAATGGTAAGAATTATTATTTTAATAATTCATCACTTACCGATCAATATAATAGCGATAATAATTTCAAGTTAAGTGTAAACTTTAGCGTACCTGATTGGGCAAAAGGTAAGATTATGTACCATATTTTTGTTGATAGATTTAAAAAAAGTAATGATGATAAATTAGTGGAAATGCCTAGACGTATTATTCATAAAAATTGGAATGACGTTATGGATTTAGGACCTAATAAAAAATTTTCTTCAAAATTAGGTAGAGAAGTGTGGAATGTTGATTTTTATGGTGGAGATTTGGCTGGAATTGTTGAAAAACTTAATTATATAAAATCATTAGGTGTTTCTATTCTATATCTTAGTCCTATTGTTTATAGTCAATCTAATCATCGCTATGATACTAGTGATTATGAAAAAGTCGATCCATACATTGGAATTAATGAAGATTTAAAGATATTATGCGATGAAGCCCATAAAAGAGGAATGAAAGTAATATTAGATGGTGTATTTAATCATACAGGAAATGATAGTAAATATTTTAATGAATATGGTACTTTTTCTGAACAAGGAGCTTTTAATAATCCGGATTCTAAATATGCAAAGTTTTATCGAAAAAAATATGTCGATGGTAAGTTACTGTATGACTATTGGTGGGGATTTTATAATTTACCAGAATGTGATGGTAACTCTTTTGAATGGCAAAATTATATTGCTGGAGTAGGTGGAGTAATAGATTTATGGTTTAGTCTTGGAATAGATGGTTTAAGATTAGATGTTGCAGATGAATTAACAGATGAATTTATTGAAAAAATAAGAATTGCTGTTAAAAGAAACAAAGAAGATGGCTTTATTCTTGGAGAAGTATGGAAAAATCCTATGCGTATGAA
Source organism: uncultured Erysipelotrichaceae bacterium (assembly GCA_902776735.1). Lineage (GTDB taxonomy): Bacteria > Bacillota_I > Bacilli_A > RF39 > UBA660 > UBA3789. The sequence goes on from CACYRE010000004.1 coordinate 37,258, forward strand.
TAGAGGATATCTATCATCAGCTAAAGGAATGGATTCAGTCATGAATTATTTGTTTGTAGATTCTTTGATAAGATATTTTAAATATGCTGATGTATCTAAATTAAATAATATTATTAAAGAAATATTAAATGAATATCCAGAAGATACAATATATTCATTAATGAATTTTACATCTACTCATGATATTTCTCGTGGTATTAATTTATTTACGGATAAAGATGTATTCAAAAAAGATGGAGAATGGGTTTGGAATTTAAAAAATGAAGGGCTTGAATATTTAAATAGTCTTAATTTAACTAAAGAAGAGTATGAAAAAGCAAAAAAAATTTATATGACTTATATATTTACTTTATGTTTTTTACCTGGAAATTTATCAATATTTTATGGTGATGAAGCAGGGATAACAGGATATGGTAATTTATTAAATAGAAAATCTTATCCTTGGGATATGGAAGACAAAGACTTAGTTAATTATTTTAAATATATTGGAAATATAAGAAATAATGAAAAAGAGTTAGAAACAGCTAAAATAAAAATAAGAGATATCAATTATGATTATTTTAGCTTTGAAAGAGAAAATTGTAATAATAGTTATATTATTGTTGTTAATAGAACTGATAAAGATAAATATTTTTTAGTACCACCTGAATATAATAATAGTAAATGCAAAATATATACTTTAAATAATTCAAGACCAGGTTACTTAACTCCAAATGGAGGAGTAGCAATCAAGAAAGGAGCAGATAATGAATAATGAAATAAAATGTCCTAATTGTGGGAAGATATTTAAAATAGATGAGGGAGAATATGATTCTATTGTTAAACAAATAAGAGATAAAGAATTTGATAAAGAAATAACTTTAAGAGATAAACAACATGAATTAGATAAAGAAAATAGTCTTAAATTAAAAGAAGCAGAACTTGAAAAAGACTATAATGAAAAAATAAGTAAAAAAAACTTGGAGATAACAGAATTAAAAAATAAACTAGATAATAGTAATTTAGAGATAACATCTAAGTTAGATAAAGATTATTCTACTAAGTTAAGTAAAAAAGAAAAAGAATTATCTGATAGAGACAAAGAAATAACTGACTTAAAAAACAAAATTCAATTAATGGAGAAGGAAGAAGAATTAAATTTACATAAAGCTATCAATGATAAAGAAAAAGAAATAGATAATTTGAATAATAAAATAGAAATTAATAAGAATGAATATTTATTAAAAGAGCAAAGTTTAAAAGAAAGTTATGAAGAAAAAATAAAAAATAAAGATGAAGTAATTGCCTATTATAAAGATTTTAAAGCAAAACAATCCACTAAAATGATTGGGGAGTCACTTGAAGTTCATTGTAATAATGAGTTTAATAGAATTAGACCAATACTTAAAAATGCTTATTTTGAAAAAGATAATGATGCTAAAACTGGTTCTAAAGGAGATTTTATTTATCGTGAGTCTGATGATGATGGTACAGAGATTATTTCTATTATGTTTGAAATGAAAAATGAAGCTGATGAAACAGCAAGTAAACATAAGAATGAAGATTTCTTTAAAGAACTTGATAAAGATAGAAAAGAAAAGAACTGTGAGTATGCCGTACTTGTTTCTTTACTTGAAATAGATAATGATTATTATAATACGGGAATAGTTGATGTTAGTCACAAATATCCTAAAATGTATGTTATTAGACCACAATTTTTTATACCTCTCATTACTCTCCTTAGGGGAGCAGCCTTAAACTCTTTAAGTTATAAAAAAGAGTTAGAAGTAGTTCAAAATCAAAATGTTGATATTTCTCATTTTGAAGAAAATATGAATAGTTTTAAAGAAGGATTTGCAAGAAATTATCGATTAGCATCAGACAAATTTAAAAAAGCTATTGACGAGATTGATAAGACAATAGATCACTTACAAAAAACCAAAGAAGCTCTCTTATCTAGTGAAAATAACTTGCGTTTAGCAAATAATAAAGCAGAAGATTTAACTATAAAAAGACTTACTAATAATAGCCCAACTATGAGAGAATTGTTTTCCAATTTACATGATGAAAATAATTAGCACTTTAACTTGACAAGTGCTAAAAATAGTGCTAGTATTATTGATGTAAGGGAAAGATAATTTCCTGGTATTAATTAGTATAATAATTGATATAATATTATTGAAAGGAAGATGATAATTATGACATTAATGCCTAGAAAAGATAGCCTAGATTTATTTGATGATTTCTTTGGAGGAAATTTTTTAAGTAAGTTTGATACTAATATGATGAGAACAGATATTAGAGAAAGTGATAATGGTTATATAATAGATGTAGATTTACCTGGATATAATAAAGAAAATATTAAAGTAGATGTTACAGATGGATATTTAAATATAAGTGCTAAGATGAATAGTAGTGAAGATGATTCTAAAAAAGGTAAATATGTAAGACGTGAAAGATATTATGGAGAATGCTCTAGAAGTTTCTATATTGGTGATGATATTAAAACTGATGATGTTAAAGCCTCATTTAAAAATGGTATCTTAAGTCTAAATATTCCAAAGAAGACTGAAGAAGAAAAAGAGTCTGAAAAGAATTATATTTCAATTGAAGATTAAGCGAACAATATGTTTGCTTTTTTCTTTTTAATATGTTAAAATATGACCTGCATTAGGGGTGGTATTGTGACAGATAGATATCATATAAAAAAATATAATTTACTAGAAATGCTAGATGATGAAATTAATAAACATTCTTCTTGGTCATCCAAAGAAAAAGCTGATTATATTTATATTAGAATGTGTCAGTTATTTAATTATGATGAAAGATGGAGATATACTGAGAGTGAAAAATTACGTGGGAAAATTTTTGATAAAATGATAGATGTAACTAATGTTAATACCAGTAAAACTGTTTGTAGTGGATTTAGTAATGCCTTTGCTGATATAATAAATATGCTTCTTAGTGGCTGTAAAGATTTTGATACAATATTAACTTATGGTGAAGAGTCTCATATGTATACAAGTGCTTGGTTTAATGATATTGTCTGTACATATGACCCTATACTTTTTACTAATGATTTTTTAAATGCAAAAAAGAATCTACCAATATTAGGTATTAAAATAAATAATTTAGATATTTGGGAAGAAGAATTAGTTCAGGAAGATAGTTTTAAAAGAATAGGCTATTCAAAATCTGGTGTAGAAAAACTAAAAAATATTAGAAAAAAAGCGTATATTAATAGTGATAGTTATGAAAGTTTTTTTGATTATTTAATCAATAATTTAGATTTTAATAACCTGGGTATTTATGAAGCAAATAATTTATTAAATATGCAAGCTAAGGCTCAGTATCAGAAAAATTTTAATAGTTTAGGTATTGATCTTAATTATCAAGAAACTAATGATAATGGAATAGTATTTACTTATAGTTATAATAATAAGGATAGATATGAAGTAAGTGAAGATTCAAGTAAAATAAAAGTACTTAAATTATGATAGAATAATAGTAGGTCATTAACTATAAGGAGTCATTTACAAATTTGATTTTTTAAGTATTTTTTTATAAGTTGGAAAAAATCTCATGCCAAAAAGATTTTACATGGTGAAATCTTTGAAAAATTATAATTATATAATTATTTCAATAGAGACGGATTAAAATCAACATTGTTTTTTCTAGTGAATAAATAATTCTAATAATCTTTTTACACGCGTGAGATAATACAGAAATCGTGTTTGTACTTTGATATATCAATACCAATAAAATATATCATTTATAAGCACCTACTAATTAGTTTGTTTGCACTGAGTTTACACAGAATTTCTAATTATGTAATCATGTAATGATATAAAACATCTTTAAAAGTGTTATCTAACTAATTAATAATTAAATAAAAAATCTGTGATTTTAGTTACCTAAAACAGTCCTCATGGCCGTATAAACATAGGAACAAATCCATAGTGCGAGATTTATTATGTCTTTAGAGGCATAATAAATCAAAATATATAGAAAGGAGATAATCAACCATAGAATTAATTAAAATATTTCTATGTAATCGATTATACATAATTACATGATAAAGGTAGAAAATGAGGAAAAAATTAGAATAGATAATTTTTTAGTAAGTAAATTAGATTTATCAAGAAGTAAAATTCAGAAATTAATAAAAGATGGTAATATTTTAGTAAATAATAAAGTTGTAAGTGCTAATTATAAAGTTAAATTAAATGATTTAATAGATGTAAATTATAAAGAAGAGTCTACTGATATTATTGGAGAAAATATACCTTTAGATATTGTTTATGAAGATGATGATTTATTAGTTATTAATAAAAAAAGTGGTATGGTAGTTCATCCTGCTCCAGGACATTATTCTGAAACTTTAGTTAATGCTTTAATATATAAATATAATTTAAGTAGTGGAGAATCTTTTAGACCTGGAATTGTTCATAGATTAGATAAAGATACTAGTGGGTTGATGTTAGTTGCAAAGAACGAACAAACTCATGAAAGATTAGCTGATATGATTAGTAAAAAAGAAGTAGAAAGAAAATATTTAGCAATTGTTGATGGTTTAATAAAAAATGATAGTGGAACTATTGATGCTCCAATAGGAAGAAATATTGATAATAGACAAAAAATGGCTGTTACAGATATTAATGGCAAAGACTCTATTACACATTTTAAAGTTCTTGAAAGATTTAATAATAATACTTTAATTGAGTGTAAACTAGAAACTGGTAGAACCCATCAAATAAGAGTACATATGGCTTTTATTGGTTATCCTGTTAATAATGATCCTTTATATGGTAAAGGTAAAGCTACAAATTTTGGACAAATGTTACACTCCTATAGTATTAAATTTATTCATCCAAGAACTGGAGTAGAATTATCTTTTAAAGTAGATCCACCTAAAGAATTTATGGATAAATTAAATAGTTTAAAAGAAGAAAAAAAGATTAGAAACTAAATTTCTAATCTTTATTTTTAATATAGTGTATAAGTTTTTATTTTTTCAACTTTACTATATTTTATAGGTTCACCATCAAAAACTGCTATAAATGTTCCATATCCTTTTAATTTATATTTATGATTTGGCTTTAAATTAGATTTAGAAACATTTACTCTTCCAGCTGAATCAACCTTAACACAATGAATATAATCATAAAAATTATTAATTTCTGCAAGTATATCTTCATACTTCCTAGCTATATCAATTCTTGATTCAGTACATTCATTTATATTTTTAATACATCTTAGTCTAATTTGAGATAATTGCTCATCTAACTTTTTTATTTCATTTTCAGGGTGAATTGTAATACAATTATCGTTTTCATTTACATAATAAACACTATCATTGGGTTCTGGATTAGTAGCTTTTGGTAATACAATTCTTCTTTTAGAATCAGTTCCTCTTTCTTCATTTTCATACATCTTATTTTCACCAAACATTTTTTCAACCACCTTTCACAAATGTGTTTAATATTTTAACATATTTTTATATATATTTCAATTAAATATTCATCAAATAGATAGTTAAAGACAAGATAGTTGCAAATAAACTTAAAATTAAATATGGATCTAGCAAATATTTTTTCTTACTTTGTAAAAGAGAAGTTTCTTCATATAAGAATAAAGTAGATAGAAAAGTTCCTAAACAAGATATAAATCCTAAGAAGTTATTTTTTAAAATAAAGAAAACTATTACAAAACTTTGATTAAATAGATAATTTATTAGAAGAGTAATTTTATATGACTTAGGAATTTCTTTTAGTTTGTAATTAGTAATTATATTGTAAATTGTTATAGAAATAAAAATATAAACTATAGTCCAAGCAATACTATAAAAAATACTTGGTGGAGTAAAAAATGGTTTTTTTAAACTTTCTAAATAGGTATAATCTATTTTAAATAAATAAGATATAAACCAAGGTAGTAAACATAATATGTATAAAAATATTTTTTTTAACATTTCAACATCTCCTCTTTTAATATTATGTGTATTTTGATACAATATTATTAGTTTTATTAGGAGGGGACTTAATGGGAGAAGAAATAATGTTAGATGACAAAAATGTTATTGTTATGAAATTATTACATTATTTTATTACTGAGAAAAATTATAATCCAATTATTTTGCAGGGTGTTGATAATGAGATATGGTTGGAGAACTTAAATTCTGATTGTGAAATTGTAAGAATTGTATCAGAAAATATATATAATAATGAACAATATGACTTTGATGTTTTTAAGACTAAAAGAATTTTGAAAAAGATTAAGAAAAAGACTTTGACATTTAATATTAATGTTTTTAGCATTTTTTTAAATATGAGTGATAATGTAACAGAAAAATTAGATTCTAATTCTAAACTTCTTGGTGTTAAAGTTAGTGATGAGAATGATTTGAAGAAGAATAAAAAAGTTAAGGAGATGTTTCCTGATTTAGCTAAAAAGATGAAATATAGTGAAGAGGGGGTTGAATTATTTATGAAGATTACAAGTGATATAAATAAACATAATAAAGAAGATGCTAAAAGACTTGATAGAGTATTTAAGAGTAAAACACCTTATATTACTTATCTATTAATTATAATAAATTGTATATTTTATTTTCTTCCTAATATCATGGGAAAAGATGTATACCAATATGTTATTAATAGTTTTTGTATTCATGGACCAAGTATTAGAGCAGGACAATATTATAGACTAATAACTGGAATGTTTTTACATGGAAGTATTATTCATTTATTTTTAAATTGTTATTCTTTATATATAGTTGGTTCTCAAATAGAAAGTTTTTTTGGCAAAATTAAATATCTTATAATTTATTTGTTTTCAGGTCTTACTGGTTCTCTTCTTTCAATTACCTTGAGTGGAAGTACTGCTTCAATTGGAGCCAGTGGAGCAATATTTGGATTAATGGGAGCACTTCTTTATTTTGGCTTTTATTACCGTGTTTATTTAGGAAATGCAGTTAAAACACAGATTATTCCAATTATTATTTTAAATTTATTTATTGGTTTTACAATACCTGGAATTGATAATTGGGGACATATTGGTGGTTTAATAGGAGGAGTTTTAAGTTCTATGGCCTTAGGAGTAAAAGATAAATCAACAAAATTTGAAGAAACCAATGGTTGGATTATTTGTCTTTTATTTTTAGTTTTCTTATTATATATGGGACTTATATTTGCTGGAAGATAGAAATTTATAGATAATTTATTGTGTTTAAAAGTTTTAAATGTTAAAATTAGATTGATATTGTAGTGAGGTGATATTATGCCACAAGAACAAACTAGTCTATTTAATTTATCTGAAATAGATACTGAACTTACTAGAAAAGTTTTAAAAGAAGTTTATAATTCATTGCAAGAAAGAGGTTATAATCCAACTAACCAAATAGTAGGTTATTTGATTAGTGGTGATCCTGGCTATATTTCTAGTTATAAAGATGCTAGAAGTAAAATTCAAGAAATTGATAGGGCTAAGATTGTAGAGATTCTTTTAAAAGAATTTCAAAAGAATAATAAATAATGCGGTATTTAGGGCTGGATTTGGGAAGCAGAACTCTAGGCATTGCTGTTAGCGATAAGACTGGGGTGATTGCGACTTCTTATAAAACTATAAGACACAATGAGGAGTATCTTAAATTAATTGATGAAGTAAAAAAAATTGTAGATGAATTAGAAATAGATGCTATTGTACTAGGTTTCCCTAAAAATATGAATAATACTATTGGACCCAAAGGACAATTAAGTTTAGAATTTAAATATAAATTAGAACAAGCTTTAAAAATTCCCATTTATTTGGAAGATGAGCGACTAACTACAGTCAGTGCAACTAATGTATTAATTAGTGGTAATGTATCACGAAAAAAAAGAAAGAAAGTAGTTGATAGTGTCGCAGCTACAATAATATTACAAAATTATTTAGATAGGAGAATAAGGTAATGAAAAATAATACTTTTTCAATGTTAGATGAAAATGGAAATGAAATAGTTTATGACGTTTTATTTACTTTTGAAAGTGAAGAATCTCATAAGAATTATATTGTATATACTGATAATAAAAAAGATGAATCAGGAAATATTGAAGTTTATGCTTCAATTTATTATCCAGATGATCCACAAAGTAAATTAGAAGCTATTAAAACAGATAAAGAGTGGAAAGTAATAGAAACTATTTTAGATACTTTACAAGAAGAAGTAAACAAAAAAAAGAATAATGAAACTAATGAACAATAGTTTTTTATTTTGTTGGAGGGATTATGGCAGTTAAAAAAGTTAAACCAAGACCTTTGCTATTATTTGTTTTACTTGGAATAATTTTAGTTATAATTGGATTATGCTGGCTTCATTTTGCAAGCCCAGTAGATAGAAATGATAATAGCGAGGTAGAACTTACAATTACTAGTGGTATGAGTACTATTAAAATTGGTAATATTTTAAAAGAAGAAAGATTAATTAGAAGTAAGAATTTATTTTGTTTATATACTAAATTATATAGTAATAAGTCATTAAAAGCTGGTACTTATAAATTAAAAAGAAGTATGGATTTAAATCAAATTGTTTCTATTTTAGAAAAAGGCAGTACATATAGCCCAGATAGTTTAAAATTAACTTTCAAAGAAGGACAAAGAATAACTGATTATGCTAAGGTAATTAGTGATAATACTTTTTATAGCTATGCTGATGTAATCGCAGTATTTAGAGATAACAACTACATGCAAGAGTTAATTAATAAGTATTGGTTTTTAACAAATAATATTATGCAAGATGGAATTTATTATTCTTTAGAAGGATATTTAGCACCTGATACTTATTATTTTGAAAAAAATGTGACAGTAAAAGAAATTATTGAAAAAATGCTTGATGAAGAAGAAGATAGGTTATCTAACTATGAAACATCTTTAGAAACTAACACTCATTATTATTTAACAATGGCCTCAATTATAGAATTGGAAGGAAAAAACTTAGAAGATAGAAAAAATATTATGGGTGTATTTAATAATAGAATAAGAGCTAATATGCATCTTGGAAGTGATGTCACTACTTATTATGCATTTCAAGTTCCTTTATCTGCTAAATTAACAACAACTCAATACAATACATCAAATCCATATAATACAAGACCAACTAGTAAATTAGGACCACCTATTGGACCAATTTGTAATCCATCAATTATTAGTATTGAAGCAGCACTTAATCCAACGAATAATAATTATTTATATTTTGTAGCAGATAGTACAGGTAAAGTATATTATTCTAAAACAAATGATGAACAAAATAAAATAATACGAGAATTAATTAGTCAAGGAAAATGGAATGGATAGTGATTAATTACATGGAAGAAAATATTAAAGAATTAAAAGAATATGCTTATGAAAACAATATACCTATTATGCAAGATGAGGGTATTAAATATTTAACTAATTATATAAAACAAAATAATATAAAAAAAGTTTTGGAAATAGGTACAGCAATTGGTTATTCTGCTATTATGATGTGTCTTGCAAACAAAGAAACTTCAGTTGTTAGTATTGAAAGAGATGAGAAAAGATATTTAGAAGCTATTAAAAATATTAAAAAATTTAAATTAGAAGATAGAATACATTTAATTTTTAATGATGCCTTAGAAGTTAAATTAAATGACAAATATGATCTAATATTTATAGATGCAGCTAAAGCTCAAAATAAAAATTTTTTTGAAAAATTTGAAAGCAATTTAATAGAACATGGAACAATAATTACAGATAATATGAATTTTCATGGTTTAGTTTTTGAAGACGAAGAAAAGATAGAAAGCAGAAATCTTCGTCAATTAGTAAGAAAAATAAAAGAATATCGTATATTTCTTGAAAACAACCAAAATTATGATGTTGAAATATTAAATATTGGAGATGGAATAGCAATTAGCGTAAAAAAATAAGTGGAGGTGGTTTTATGCAATTAGTTCAGTTTCTTACTTGTAATGATACATTAGGAACTTGTTGTAGTGACTATACTCTTGTTAATTTACTAGATATTATGCGAAAACTAATGGAATTAATTCAATTAATAGTACCTATTATTTTAATTGTAATGGCTACGATTCAATTAGGTAAAATGATGATTTCTCCAGAAGAAGAAAAATTAAAAAAATCATTATATAATAAATTTTTAGCAGCTTTCTTTGTTTTTATTATTCCAGTTATTATTGATGCAGCCTTAAATCTTTTACCTGAAAGTTATTCCTTATCATCTTGTTGGGAAAAAGCAAAAGTTTCTGCTGAAATTGTTAGAAGCCAAAAAAATAGTTATATAGCAATTGATGACAAAGCTACTAAAGCAAGTGTAATAGGTAATTATGACGATTATGAAAATGGTACAAGTGATAGCGAAAGCTCTTCCCAAGGAAGTGCTACTGGCGAAGCAATAGTAAATTATGCAAAAAAATTTGTTGGTAATCGTTATGTGTGGGGTGGTACTTGGAATGGTGAGTCACCTTATACTGGAACTGACTGTAGTGGTTTTGTTCAAGGAGTATTTAGGCATTTTGGTATTAATTTAACTAGAACTACTTATTCTCAATGGGATGATAAAGCATCATATACTTTAGTTACTGGTGAAATTAAGCCTGGAGATTTAATAATGTATGATGGTCATGTTGGAATACTTACTGGTAATGGTAGAGAAATTGTTCATAATAAAAGTCCTAGATATGGTGTATGCATTGATAAAGATTATAAAAAATGTTCTTCACATGCTATTCTTGGAATTATGAGAATAAAAGGTGTTAATTAGGAGGAAGAAATGTTTAATATTACTAAAAAACATATTGGAAAGAGAAAACATAAATTAGCTAATAATACTAAGAGAACATTAATTTATATATTAGGGGCTTCTATTATAATTTTTATAATTACTTTCATATATGTAAAAAAGCAAAATGAAAATTATAGAAATATTAAACAAGAAAAAGACAATTATATTGTCTATACAAAATATAGTCAAAATACAAATAATTATGCTCAAAATATTCCTTATATAAATATCAAGTCTCATAATATAGATTTAGTTAATGAGGATATTGATTCGTTTGTTTTTAATTTTAAGGGACAAAATAAGTGTATAATTTCTTATGAGTATGATATAAATGGTATTATCTTATCAGTTATTGTTAAAGTTGGAGATTATAGTACTGAATATTCTCCTCAAGTATATGCAAAAAGTTATAATATTAATTTAGATACTTTAGAGGTTATTAATAATGATGTTTTACTTAATTTTTTTGGTACTGATGAAAGTGAAGTAAGTAGTATAATTGAATCTAAATTTAAATTATATTATACAGATTTGGTAAATCAAAATTACTTTTCACAAGAAGAATGTAATTATGATTGCTTTTTGAAATATAGAAATGTTAGTAATTATTTAGATAATGTAAATTATTATGTTAAAGATGGTAAATTATATGTTTATAAACCATTTGTTATATACTCAATATATGATGAGGAAGAATATTTTACAGAAGATAGTTATAAATTTCTAATAGCAAAAGAAGATTAGTCTTCTTTTTCTGTTATATAATAGTATAATAGTTAGAAGTTATGGAGTGATTAAATGAAATTATTAGTTGAATTAAGTAATAAAAATAATTTGAATTTAAATTGTACAGGTTTTATATTACCATTAAAAGATTATTCAGTAGAAAGTACTATTTCATTTACTATAGAAGAAATAGAAAATATTATTAATAAATATAATAAAGAAATATTTATAAAAATAAATAAAAATCTTTTTAATAAAGATATATCTATAATTAAAGATATATTAATTAAATTAGATAAATTAAATGTTAAAGGAATATTTTTTTATGATTTAGCTATTTTGCAACTAGTAAAAGAATTAAATTTAGATATAGATCTTATTTGGAATCAAACTCATATGGTAAATAATTATAAAACTTGTAATTATTATTATAGCAAAGGAGTTAAATATGCTTTATTAGGCAAAGAACTTACGCTTAATGAGATAAAAGAAATAATAAAATTAAGTAAAATTAATTGTATGGTAGAAGTTATTAGTAAACCAAGTGTTGCAGTGTCACATAGAAGGTTAATTACTAATTATTTTCAAGCTTTAGGAAAAAATAGTACTGATAAATTACAAGTTATGGAAAAAATTAGTAATTTAAAATTTAATTTAATTGAAAATAATAATGATACAAGTTTCTTTTTAGATACTATTACTAATGGTACGAGTATCATTAAAGATTTGTATGTAGTTAATTGTCCATATATAATTATTAGAGAGTATGGAATAGGTAATTTTAGAGAGCTTATTTCTGATACTATGAAATATATAAGTAATGGTTGTATTGATAATTGTTATATAAAAAAATATGAAAAGTTAGGAGATAGTACTAATTTCTTTTTTAAGAAAACTATTTATAAGGTGAAGTGAATGACTAAGAAAATAGAATTATTGTCTCCAGCTGGAGATTTAGAAAGATTAAAGGTAACATTGCTATATGGAGCTGATGCAGTATATATTGGCGGGAAAAAATATAGTTTAAGAGCAAATTCCACTAATTTTAGTATTGATGAGATTAGACAAGGCTGTGATTTTGCTCATAAGTTAGGGAAAAAAGTTCATTTAACTTTAAATATTGTCTTTCATAATGAAGATATGGAAGGTGTAGAAGAATATATTAAAGAAGTAGTGGAAGCAGGAATTGATGCTTTTATTGTTAGTGATCCGTTTATAATTTCTTATATTAAAAAAAATTATCCTAACGTAGAAGTACATTTATCTACTCAAAATTCTACAACTAACTACAAAGCAATTGAATTCTTTGAGAATGAGGGAATTGATAGGGTAGTACTTGCTAGAGAATTATCTAAAGATGAGATATCTTATATTATTAAAAATACAAATGTTGCTATAGAAGTATTTATTCATGGAGCTATGTGTACATGTTTTAGTGGTAGGTGTGCCCTTTCTAATTATGTAACTAATAGAGATGCTAATCGTGGTGGATGTGCTCAAGTTTGTCGTTTTGCTTTTAATGTAGAAAACGAAAAAGATTTTACCATGGCTACAAAAGATATGAATATGTCCCACTACATTGGAACTTTAATAGATATGGGAGTTACCAGTATGAAAGTAGAGGGTCGAATGCGGTCTTTATATTATCTAGCTACTGTTATTGGTACATATCGAAATATTATTGATGATTATTATAATAAAACATTAACTGAAGATAAAATGCAAATATATGAAGAACGATTAAGTAGAGTTGCTAATAGAGAAACAAGTACACATTATTTCTTGAAAGAAGCTGACTACACTGATCAGTATTATACGGGACGAGTAGAAGTATCAAATCAAGATTATTTAGGACAAGTAATCAGTTATGATAAAGAAAAAAGACTACTTAAATTTATTGAAAGAAATTATTTTGAAGTTGGAGACATAATAGAAGTATTTACACCATCAGGAAATCATTTAAAATTTTCTTTAGAAAAGCTATATGATGATCAAATGAATAGTATACCAGTAGCAAGACACCCAGATAACATCTATTATTTAGAATTAGATACTCTAATTGATATAGAAGAGTATTCTATGATAAAAATTATTTCGAGGAGGAAAGATAATGAATAATATTACTATTTTTAAAAGCAATTTTTTGAATAAAGAGAGTACACTAAGTGAATTTGCTACTAGTAGTAGTAAAGCGATTAGATTAATAAATGAAGATATCAGCAATGAAATTAGACCACCATTCTTTCATGATATAGATAGGATTATTTATTCATTAAGCTATACTAGATATTTAGATAAAACACAAGTGTTTACTGATAGTGGTAATGATAATATAAGTAAAAGAATAACTCATGTTCAGTTTGTTAGTAAAGTAGCAAGAACGATAGGTAGAGCTCTTAATTTAAATGAAGATTTGATTGAAGCAATTGCCTTGGGTCATGATATTGGACATACACCATTAGGACACTCCGGAGAAGCTATGTTAAATGAAATATCTCTAAGAGAACTTGGAGAATACTTTGCACATAATATTGAAAGTGTAAGAGACTTAATGTTTATAGAAAACAACGGAGAAGGGCTTAACTTAACTATTCAAGTATATGATGGTATTATGTGTCACAATGGTGAAATATTAGAACCAATTTATAGACCCCAAGAAAAAGATATCGAAGAATTTTTAAGAGAATATAATTTAGCATATAAAGATCTTCAAGCATCAAAAAAATTTCGACCAATGACATTAGAAGGATGTGTCGTAAGAATTAGTGATATTATTGGTTATATCGGTAGGGATATTGAAGATGCTATAATGATAGGATTAATTAAAAGAGAAGATATTCCAAAAACTATTTCTTCTGTATTAGGCTCTACGAACAGAGAAATTATTAATAATATAATTATGGATATTATCAACAATAGTTTAAATAAACCATATATTAAACTAAGTGAAAAAGTTTTTAAAGCTATATTTGAATTAAAAAGATTTAATTATGAACATATATATAAATATAGTTTAACAGAGAAAAAAAGAGCTTATTATAAAGAAGGTATGAATAGATTATTTAAAAATTATCTTACTGATATAAAAAACAATAATAAAAATAGTGAGATATATACAGTATTTTTAAACAATCAATGTTCTAAATATAATAAGAATACAAGTGAAAAAAGAAAAGTCATAGATTTTATTGCTGGAATGACGGATGATTATTTTATAAAAAAAATAGATAATCTATAACTTCTATTTTCTCTATCTTTTAGTTGTAATTTTCTTACATTTGTGGTATAATTAGAAGAAATTTTGAGGGTGGATATTATGAATTTAAGTACTAAAGATAGAATAAAAAAGTATAGGCAAACAAAGGATTCAAGACTAAGACATGAAATAATTAAAGAAAATATGAATTTAGTTTTTTTGGTTGTTTGTAAATATGGTTATGCAAAATCTACAGGAATTAGTAAAGATGAATTAGAAAGTTATGGCTATGAAGGATTAATTTATGCTATTGATCATTTTGATATAGATAGTAATAATGCCTTTAATTTCTATGCTATTAAATGTATTAAAGGTTATATTTTAAATGGTATTCAGGAAATACAATTTGGTAAGACTATACATTCATACTTTAAAATACTAGAAGCTATAAATATAATTGAAGAACAAAATGAAAGTTTAATATCTGAAGAATTAGAGCTTGTAGATAAAGTAGTATCATATTTAGTTTGGAATAAGATATTTAAAATTGGTGATATTAATTATTTAAGAAGAATAATTTTATCTATCGCTTTTGGAAATCTTAGTATAGAAGATACTAATGAATCAGGGGAAAATTTATTAGAACAATTCAGTGATTATAATAATGAAGAAGAAACAATAAGCAGATTAGATGATTATACAATGTTAGAAAAACTAACAAAAGTGGCAGATAGTTTATCTGGGAATGAAGCAATTATTTTAAAAATGCGATGGGGTCTATACGATGGTATTCCAAAAACATATCAAGAAATTGGAACTTTTTTTGGAGTATCAAGACAAAGAATTTTTCAAGTAATGAAGGAGATAATGGAATACATAGAAAGTTCCGATAAATATAATCAAATAAAGCAAACTTATGAATCAGAAAATAGTATTAAAATATAAAATGGTTATAAAAAAATCTTGCTATTTTCTTTTTAATATGATATATTGTTGCAAGTTAAGTTTATACTTAGCTCTCATAAAATATAATAAAAATAATTGAGGTGAATAATAAAATGGGAAATAAAAATACTGTGTATTTAACTCAACAGGGTTTAGATAGTTTAAAACAAGAATTAGATAATTTAATTAATGTTAGACGTCCTGAAAATGTTAAAGCTATTAAAGAAGCACGTTCATTAGGAGATTTATCAGAAAATGCTGAATATGATGCAGCTAGAAATGAGCAAGCAGAAATTGAAGGAAGAATTAAGCAAATTGAAAAGATGCTTGAAAATGTTTCAATAATTTCTGATGCTGGAACTGATAAAGTAAATATTGGAAATACTGTTTCAATTAAATATGTAGATGATGACGAAGAAGATGAATATAAAATTGTCGGAAGTCAAGAAGCAGATCCTTTTGAAAGTAAAATTTCTAATGAGAGTCCAATTGCACAGGCTTTATTCAATCATAAAGTAGGAGATCTTGTTACAGTAGAAAGCCCTAATGGAAATTATCAAGTAGAAATAATTGATATAAAATAGATAATTATTTAAAATAGTTATCTATTTTTTGTTATAATATCTTTTATGGTGATTCTATGTTAGAAAAAATAAAAAAAACAAATGATATTAAAAAATTAAATAATCAAGAAAAGAAAGAATTATCTAAAGAAATTAGAGAATATATTATTGATGTTACATCAAAAAATGGTGGACATTTAGCCTCAAATCTTGGGAGTGTAGAGTTAACAATAGCACTTGAAAGTGTTTTTGATCCAAATAAAGATAAAATTATTTGGGATGTTGGACATCAATGTTATACACACAAAATATTAAATGGACGAAAAGACTCATTTAAAACAATAAGAAAATTTAGAGGTATTTCTGGTTTTCCAAAAACTAAAGAAAGCAAAACAGATACTTTTAATACTGGACACTCAAGCACCTCAATTAGTGCTGCTATGGGTTTTGCAACCGCCAGAGATTTACAACATAAAAATTACAATGTTATAGCTGTTATTGGAGATGGAGCCTTAACTGGTGGAATGGCAATGGAAGCCTTAAATCATGTTGGTAGTACGAATACCAAGATGATAGTTATATTAAATGATAATGAAATGAGTATTTCGAAAAATATAGGAGGTATCAATAAACTTCTTACTCACCTTCGAGCTAAAAAGAATTATTCTAAATCTAATATTGTAGGTAAAAGTATTATTTCTAATATTCCAATAGTTGGAAAAAGCATAGTTTCTTGTATTAGAAAAATAAAAAGTAGTATCAAACAATTAATTGTACCTGGAATGTATTTTGAAGAAATTGGTTTTAGATATTTGGGTCCAGTTGATGGTCACAATATTGAAATAATGGAAGACTTATTTTCCAAAGCTAAAGAATTAGATGGACCAACATTAATTCATGTACTTACTAAAAAAGGTAAAGGTTATAAATATGCAGAAGAAAATCCTATGAAGTTTCATGGAATAAGTCCATTTAATAAAGAAACAGGAGAATTAATAAAAAAAAGTAAGCTTTCATATTCTAAAGTCTTTGGAAATAAATTAATTGAACTTGCAAAAAAAAACAAAAAGATAGTAGCAATTACCGCTGCTATGAAAGATGGTACAGGTCTCAGTAAGTTTTCTGAAATTTATCCCAATAGGTTTTTTGATGTAGGTATTGCAGAAGGACATGCTATTACGTTTGCTTCAGGACTTGCTAGTGCTGGAATGAAGCCAGTTGTTTCAATTTATTCCTCATTTTATCAAAGATGTTATGATCAAGTAATACATGACGTTTGTTTGCAAAACTTAGGTGTTGTAATGTGTGTAGATAGGGCGGGCCTTGTTGGAGCAGATGGCGATACCCATCAAGGTTTGTATGATATGTCATTTATGCGAACTGTTCCTAATTTAATTATTATGTGTCCTAGAAACTACAAAGAACTAGAAGATATGTTAGAATTAGCTATCAAACTAAATAAACCAGTACTACTTAGATATCCTAGAGGAGAAGAAAAGAAAGATAACTATCAAGTTTTAAAAATAAATATTGGTAAAGGTCAATTACTTGAATCAGGAAACGATTTAACAATTATTACCATTGGTAAAACATGCTCTACAGGTATATACATTTTAAATAAATTAAAAACTATTTCCAAAACAGCTGATCTTATTAATTGTCGTTTTTTAAAACCACTAGATACTAGCCTAATAATTAATAGTTTAAGAAAAACAAAAAAAGCCATTGTAATAGAAGATGGTACTATAATTAATGGACTATCTACTGCCATAAAAGAATTAATTGTTGATAATAATTTAAATATAAAATTAAATTGTTATGCTTATCCAGATAAATTTATTGAACATGGAGATATAAAATCCTTAGAAAGAAAATATAAATTAGATGGAGAATCTATTTATGAAGATATTATTAATAATAATTTTTTGAACTAATAGTTAGTTCATTTTTTTATTTAAATTTTATTTAATTTGGTTTATACTTATATTAATAATAGGAGAGATAATTATGATTATAAGAAAACCATATGCTTTTTTAATTAAAAACTTTAGAAAGATACATATAGTTTTATTAATACTAAGTTTATTTGTAGCTTATAAGTTAATTAATGTTAATTCTTTTGTATATGAATTTATGAAACTTGGTACATATGACTCATATAATAATCCAATTACTAAACATATTACAATTTTGCTACAAGTAGCTATTATTTTTCTTTTTGTTGGAAGTGGTGCTTTAATCTTACTACTTAGATACAAAAAAAAGCCTTGGAAAATATACTTGGTTCCATTTATTGAATATTTAGCTTTATTTTTTGTACTAAATATGATTAAAAGTTTTTTTAATGGATATACATCTTCAGTAGAAACAACAGATCTTAGATTATCAAGAGACTTATTAACAATATTTTTAATTGTACAACTAGCATCGATAGGTATATTTATAATGAGAGTTTTTCAACTTGATATTAAGAAATTTAATTTTAATAGTGATGAAGAATTCTTAGAATTAAGTGAAAAAGACCGCGAAGAATTTGAAATTAGGTTAGATGTTGATAGTAATAGTATTAAGCGTACATATAGAAAATTATTTAGAAATATTGGTTATGTATATGCAGAACATAAGATAATTTGTAATTTTATAATCAGTATTTTATTTGTTGTAATAGTATTTAGCATATATAAATTTATTTTTATAACAAATAAAATTTATAAAGAAGGGCAAAATTATAATGCTAATGGTTATACTATGAAAATAAATAAAGCTTATTTTACTGATAAAGATAGTAGTGGAAATATCATAACTAAAGATAAAGATTTTATTATAGTTGATGTAACAATTACAAATAATATTGAAAGAAGAAAACTTAATTTGGATAATTTTCATTTAAAAAATGGTACATCTGATTTTATAACAACAGCACAAACTTATGCTGATGAATTTAGTGATTTAGGAAAATGTATTGATACTAATGAAGAGTTGAGAAGAGGACAAACTATTGATACAATTATTATATTTAAAGTTGATAAAATAAATAAAAATAAAAATTATGTTTTGTATTACCAAGAAAATGAAAATAATAATAAATTGAGAAAAATAAAATTAAATATTGATGATGTTTCAAAATTAAAAAAAGCAAAGCATTTTAATTTGGGAGATACTTTAAAATTAAAATCTTATAATGTAGATGAAGATTTATCATTTGATAGTTATGAAATATTGAATACTACAAATTATTATATTAGAAGTTGTTCGACTACATTGTGTGATAGAATAGAAAAAGAATATACAGCTCCTCCTGGAAATAATATACTAGAAATTGATTTTGGATCAGATGGCTATGAAGTAAAAGACGTTATTAAATTATTAGAAGAACACGGGAAAATTATATATAATGATAGTGATGATATAGAACAAGAAATAAATATTACTGATGCTATAAAGCAAAATTATTATGGAAAAAAATTATATTTATTAATACCAAACTCAATAACAGATGATACAAAATTTAAATTTAAAATTATTTATCGAAATAATCAATATTTTTATAACTTTATTAGTTAAATATTTTAATAGTAGTTAATTGACAATTTAAGGAAGTATGATAAAATTGTTTATAAGGGTAGGAAGAAGATAGTGAAATTTTGATATTTATTATTTGGGAGGAAGAAAATGAATAAAAAGAAAAAGAACTATGGAACTATTAAGTTGATTATTTCTATAGTTATTATATGCTTATTTATATGGTTCTTAATTATTTCACCTAAGATGACTTTTAATTCTAACGAAAATAAGATGAGAGAGGCTGCTAAAAGATATTTTGAATTAAATAGTTCTGAGTTACCTACTGGTAAAAGGGTAAAGACAATTACTCTTACGGAGTTATATTCTAAAAAATATCTTGATAGTGATTTTTATGCTCCATATAGTAATAATTTATGTAATCAAACAGATAGTTGGGTTAAGGTTAGAAAACAAGATAATGGTAGTTATGAATATTTAGTTTATTTGAATTGTGGTGTACTTCAGTCAAATATTGATCATAAAGGTCCAGAAATTAAGTTAAATGGTGATAGTAAAATTACTATAGAGGAAGGAAATAAGTACACTGAGAAAGGTATAAAAAGTGTAACAGATAATAATGATGGAAAATTAAGTGTAAAAGATGTTGAAATAAAAGGAACAGTTGATACTAGTAAGGTTGGTACTTATACTATTCAATATATTGCTTTTGATTCATTAAAAAATAAGACAGTAGTAAAACGAGTAGTCACTGTTGTTAAGAGTATTAGAAATGTTGTAAAAAAAGATTTAGGAAATTCAAAAAACTATGTAGGAAATCCAGAAAATAATTATGTTAGATTCTCTAATATGATGTTTAGGGTATATGGTTTAGATAGTGACAATAATGTTATATTGGTTGCTGCCGAAGATGTTGCAAATGTTAATTTTACTAAGATAGATAAATGGTTAAATGAGTATTATTATAATCATTTAACAGCAAAAGCCAAAAAAATGATAGTTAAAGCAAAATATTGTAATATGAATGTTACTGATTCAATACTAGATACTACAGAATGTAGTAGTTATACTAAAAAAATAAATGTTTATGTTCCAAGCATTGTTGAGGTAAATAAAGCACAGGCAGATATGAATTTTATGAAGCCATATACTATTTCTTGGGTAGCTAATGCTGGTGCAAAAAATACTGCATATGTTACTAGAGATAGATTTTATTATGAGGATGAGGGAAAGAGTTTTATTCCAGTTTCTAATATAGATAATTATGGAATTAGACCAATGATCACAATAAAAGGAAATTTAAATGTAATAAGTGGAGACGGAAAGATTAATAATCCATATTTATTTGATGATTCTTCAAAAGTAAAAGGTGGAGAAAATGTTAGTGCGTTATCAACAGGTGAATATGTTTCAATTAGTAATACATTATATAGAGTTATAGATAGTGATGATGGAGCAGTAAAAGTAATTGCTGATGATTCGATTGTAAATGAACTTGAACCTGTCGTTGTATCTTCATCCATAACTAATGGTAAGATTACATATAATCCTCAATCTAAAAAAAGCGTAGCCTATTTTATTAACAACAGAATTGGTGATTATGTGGATTCTAAATACTTTGAAAATCATACTATAATTGTTCCTATTTATAAAAAGGAATTTATCTATGGAGAAGAAACATCAACTAAAACATATAGAGCAAAGATATTTGCTCCAAATATGTATGAAATGTTTAGTGCTCAAACAAATTTATATGGACATTTATCTCATAGCTATTGGCTATTGAATAGTTCTAATGCAAGAATGAGAGCTGCAGTACTTACAGACATTGGTGTTCCATTAAATGAAAAATACCCACCATATATGAATTTTGGTATTAGAATATGTGCTTATTTAAAAGAAAGTGCTGTGGTAACAAGTGGTAGTGGAACTCATGATGATCCATATTTACTCAAATAAAATTTAGGGGGGAAGTATGAGAAAAAAATATAAAAAAAAGTCTAAATTTAAAACACTGATTATTTTGGTATCATTACTCATTATTCTATTTTTAATTTTTCTTCTTATTCAAAATATGTTCATGTTTCGGGATGGACTTAGAAGTTTATCACATGTAAATGATATAAAAAAATCAATAAAAAATAATGATACTAAAGATTATTATACAACTGGTTGGCTTGATGTATATAATACAAGTTTAAATATGCCGGTATTCTACATGAGGCAATCTTTTGATGGAAGTACAAAAATAGAGAAATTTTCATGGTCATATAATGATGGTAAATTTCACAATATAATAATAATAAATGGACATAATATTATGAATTTAGGAATACCTAAAAAATCTAATAAAAACTTTAATCGATTTGAAGAATTAGTATCATTTTTATATCCTGATTTTGCTAGTAAACATAGATATATACAATATACAGTTGATGGCAAAGATTATATTTATAAGATTTTCTCTGTAGGTATACTAAATGGTTATAATATTGATACCCTTCCTACAAATGGTACTTCTCCTAAGAAAATGAGTAAAATAATAAAAATGTTTAATGACAATAGTATTTATGATTATGATATAAATGTAGATTCTTATGATGATATAATTGTTTTAAGTACTTGTACTAGAATTAATGGTAAGGATGGATTGTATGATGATATGGTAGTTGTAGGAAAAAGAGTTAAAAATCGGTTAAGTATTAATTCAAAAATTAAAAAAACTACTAGATATAAAGCAATAGATAATGTTTTGAGAGGTGAAAATGATGAATCATAAAAGATTGAAACTAGAAATTATAAGTAAGAAAATAGGGGGTATTTCTTTATTAGTTATTGTTTTATTTTGTTTAAGCTTTTAT
>CACYRE010000005.1 GCA_902776735.1 uncultured Erysipelotrichaceae bacterium
ATTAAACTATTAAAATTAACTAACCATGTATAGATATTATGTTGTTCTAAACCTGTTACACTACATTTAACTATTTCATATTTTTCCTCATGTTCAAGCATCATGCCAACAATTGATTCGTCTGGAAGATAAGTAGTAATTTTATTAATAATTTCATTATTTTTTTCATCATTAATAACTGCTTTATCAAATCCAGGCCCATCATAATTACTTATACTAATAATTCTTTTTCTTAAAGACATATTTACATATAAAGAGGAATAAACAGCAATATTTCCTCCTTTAGAGTGTCCTCCAAGTCTTATTAATTTATGATATTTATTACTTATCTTTTTTGTATAATCTAAACCTTCTAATTGTGATGGGATATTTTTCATGAAACTCATGTTACAATCTTCTTTTATTCCTAAAATAGTCTTATCAGTACCAATAAAAGACAAGTACATTTCATTATTACTTATATGAATAGTTACAGCTCCGAATTGTTTAGATTGTTCCATATCCTTATGATTAATATAGTCAGTTACTTGCATATTCATAAATCTTTTAGACTTACCTAGTAATGTAATTAATTCTTTATCTCTACTATCACGAAATATACTAATATTTAAAAACATTTTACTAATATCAAAAATAGTCATATTATCTTTAAAATCTATTAAATCTAAATTTAAATAAGAAAATCTAGTTAATATTAAATCATCTACTTCATTAAATGGAGCAATAATACTTATCGGAATATCTCCTCGCCATTTTAAATAATCACAAATATTTGCCATATTATCTCCTAAATAGTAATACTAACTATTGTTAGTATTAAACTTAAAATTACAATTAATATAAGATTTTTAGTATTTGATTCACTCATAATCATAACCCCACTATTAAAAATCTACTTCTTTCATAATATATTTATATAAAACATATTCATCATCAACAACAAATTCACTTTTTACACTATTTATTTTAGAATAAATTATTGGTTTTTTAACATTATTATGAACATCTAGTATTTCTTTAAAACTATTTACTTTTACAATATCTCTATTCTTACTATTATAAATTGTTTTACTATTAATTATTTTATCATCATAGATTTTTAATATTCGTTCTAATTCTTTTCTATACTCTGATTTATTGCCAAATGATTTAGTAACAAATTTAGTTAGTTTAATTATTAAAACTAAACAAATAATTCCTAATATAACACTTATATAAGCATATTTTCTATTATAATTATTCCATGTATCATCACTAAATTTTTCATGGTGTTTTATATCATTAACTACAATTTTACTATTATCTGAAAGAGGAATATTTATTGCTGATACAATATTATTATCAGCATAAAACAAGATATCTAAGTTGGCTTTTACATTACTTGAATAATTATTCTTATAATTCATTACATATTTATTATACTTAGATAAGTTTACATTGATATTATTAGTAAAATTTAAGTTATTATCATGACCAATCAATCCTTTATTATGTACTAATTCTTCATCTGTCTCATATAAAATAGCATTAGTTTTGATATCAGTTATTTTAGTATTAGCTATTATTTTATAATTAATATTATATTTAATTTTTTTATTATATTTAATTTTATGATTATTGATAAATTTTATTGTAGTATTATCTATATTTGAAATAAGATTTTTATTATTGCAAATATTATTTTCACATATTTTATATTTAGTAGAACTTTCTTCACTATAAGTTAAGTCTGAAGTATTATTAAATGTTTTATAAATAAAGAAAAGAGCTAATAAAAGAATAGTTATTATTAAAATAAGTTTAATAATAATTCTTTGTTCAAAACTAATATATATTTTATTTAACATAGTTTCACTTTCTTTCTACTATTAATTAAATATAAATAAAATTTATATCTATATTTTCTACTTTTATAGGAAAAGTTACTAATGTATTTAAAGAAGCTGGTACTTCTATTATTAATTTCATATTCTGAGTTTCGTTTTTCTTTAGCTTGTCTTCTACTCTTACTCTATTTCCATTTTTATATAGTAATTCATATTTTAAATTATCACAAAAAATTTTATTATCGCTTGAACTAGATCCTGAACATATTGGACTTGCTATTGTAATTTGTGATAGCGTGCCATCTTTTCCACCTTTATTCGTAATAGTAAAAGTATATTCAATAAATGAATTAGTATCATTAAAAGTTACATTGTAATTTACTAATGATGTCTTATTAACTAAAGGTAGAGTATATATTACATTATCAAAAGTAGATGCTGAGATATTATCAATATGAATATCTATTTTTTTATTATTTGAAACAGAATCTGTAAAAGAGATTGGGTCATTAATTATAAATGATACTAACATGCCAAGTACAGAAACAATAATAAAGGATATTATAAATATTTTTAGACCAACTTTTTTATTAGCATTTATCACTTCTACCACCTACAATAAATTATAACAAATAAAAAGCTAATAATCCATCTAGAATATTAGTTTACATGTAAATTTTTATCTACCTCGACCATGTTCATTTACTAATGTCTCGATAAAACTATTATGTGTTTCTAGTAGCTTTTTATTAAGTTCTTTCTGAAGAAATACTAAGTGTTTAGACATATATTCTAATTCTTTTTTTGTTAGATATTTTCGATATTTATTTTTTATGATTAATCTAAATTTTTCTATCCTATTTAGTGCTTCTCGATAGGCATCACCAGATTCATCATTATCATCATCAATTAATATTTCAGTTAGATATTGCACTAAGATATCATATTTTTCTTTTACTTTATCAAAAACAACTGGATTGGCAAGAGTCTTGGAAGAAATACTTATTTTTTTTATATCACAACCAGATATTGAATAAACTTTTCTATTTGAGCCCATTAAAAAGCCATCAATATCCATAAGCTCCGTCTTATCTAACATATGTCCATTATTTTTATAATTACTATTTACTAAATACATAAAATCACCACTATTTCTTTAATAAATCTGGTCGTCTTTTTTTAGTCCTTTTTATACTTTCATTTTTTCTATATTCAGCAATTTTTTTATGATCTCCTGATAATAATACTTCTGGTACTTCCATTCCTTCATATACCCGAGGTTTAGTATATGTTGGATAATCTAATAGGTTATGGTTAAAAGAATCATTATTTGAACTATCTTCATTAATTACTCCAGGTAAAAGACGAACAACAGAATCAGCTATTGCCATTGCGGGAATCTCTCCTCCAGTTAATACATAATCGCCTATACTTATTTCCATATCACAGATACTTCTAATTCTTTCATCAAAGCCTTCATAGTGTCCACATATTAAAATTAAGTGCTTTTCTTTTGCTAAACTATAAGCTTTTTCTTGATTAAACAAACCTCCATCAGGAGTAAGTAATATTACTTTAGAAGAATCATTTCTCAGACTTTTAACACAATCAAATATAGGCTGTGGCATAAGTACCATACCAGCACCACCACCATATGGAGTATCATCTACTTTGTTATGTGCATCTTTTGTAAATTCACGAAAATTTATTAAATTAATTTCCACTTTATTTAAATCTATTGCTCTTTTTATAATAGACTCTTCAAATACTCCTTTAAACATATTGGGAAATAGTGTTAAAATATCTATTCTCATTTTTATCACATTCCTTCTATTAAATTAATATATACTTCTTGTTTGTCTTTATTTATTTTTAGATATGGAGAATTCATAGGAATAAGTACTTCATGTGAAAACATAATTCTCATTATTTTATTATTGGGACTTGCTAAAAATATTTCTTTAATTATTCCATTTTCTCCCCTATTATTAATCACTTTAAAACAAATCAATTCAGAATCAAGTATTTCATTACTTTCAAGTTCTAATTCATTTTTATAAATATAAACATCTTTTTGTATAAGATATAATACATCATTTATATTATTATAATCATTTAATGTTACCATTTCAAATTTTTTATGATGTCGATAACTTTTAATAATATATTCTTGATTATCTATAAGCAATTTATTTCCAATAATAAATACTTTATTTTTATATTGAAAATTACTTAATATTTTTACTTCTCCTTTAATTCCATGAGTTCCTACAATTTTACCAATATAAATTTTATTCATTCTATCACCTATCTAATTCATATAATAATATACTACAAGCAACTCCAACATTTAAACTTTCTACATTACTATTCATTTTTATATATAAATTTTTATCACATAATTCTTGAATATTACTTTTAACTCCATTTCCTTCATTACCCATTATTAAACAGAATTTATTTTTATACTTGTTAGAAAGTTGTCTTACATCGATGCCATTATTTACATTAGTTCCATATATTGTAAAATTTTTATTTTTTAGTTGTTGAATGGCCGAATAAGCATTCATATTTATTATATTTATGTGGGTAAACATTCCTTGCGTACTTCGTAATACTTTAGGATTATATAAATCAACGGAATTATTTGTGAGGATTATTGTACTAATATTAAAGGCTACAGCACTTCGAATAATAGTACCTAAATTACCTGGATCTTGTATTTCATCTAATAATAATATTTTATCGCCAATAATTTGTTTAGAATTGTTTTTTTTACATAATGCTACAACTGTAGGTATTGAATCGAGTGAAGTAATTTTCTTCATTACTTCAGCACTTACATATGTAACTGCAAAATTATATTCAATATTTTCTCCTTCTAGAGCAAATAATTCAATTACTATATTTTCTTTTATTGCTTCATTAACTAAATGTAGTCCTTCTGCAATAAATGTATTGGTTTTATCTCTATTCTTCTTCTTTTGCAATTTAACAAGTTCCTTAATTTTATTATTTTCTAAACTAGTTATAACCATTAAAACTCCTTCATTTCTTCACGATATTTTTTATAATTTGGTAAATTTTCACCAACTAGATTCCAAAACAATCTAGAATGATCTCCATATATTAAGTGACTAAGTTCATGGATAATTACATAATCTAAATATTTAATATCTCTCTTTATTAGTTCTAAATTTAAAGTAATAATATGTGTTTTAACATTACACACTCCCCATCTAGTAGTCATTTTTCTAATTCTTAGTTTCGGATATGGTATCTTTCTACAAAAATTATTATAATTGTAATCAAGTCTTTCTTTAAATAAGATCTTAGCTTTACTTTTATACCATTTATCTATATCAACTTCATTTCCAATATAAACTTTATCATTTGAAAATTCTACTTTATTTCCTTCAATATGAATAATAATATACTTCTTACCTAGATAAAAGAATCCACTATTATTTTTTATTTTTATTTGTTCTTTATCTATCATGTCACAAATATTTTTATAATTATCTTTAATAAGACCCTTAATAAATAAATTACTTGTAAAAATTGAAGTTGTAACATAAATATTTAAATCTTTCTTTACTCTAATATAAGTATTTTTATTTGTTCTTTTTTTTTCAATAATTATATTATAATTTTTACCATTATACTTAAGTTGCATATAACCACCACATTTATTTTACAATATATTAAAGCAAATTAAAAGAGGTCTAATTTTTAGACCTCGAATAACCTACATAATAATAGAAACCATCTTTATCTAATTCATATTTATAGGAAATTTGTTGTAAATTATCTTTATTAGCATCTATATAATCATTAAAATGTTTATCTCTTGTATAATCACCATTATTTTCAGTTAAAATTTTGTTGCATTCAATATCTTGACATAAATTACTTGTAGAATTATCTGTTTCAATATTATATACAATAGCAGTCGTTATTATTAATTCTTTATTTTTATTTTTTACTGCTGAAATCATTTTTTCATGAATTGTATTATCTTTTTTTATATTACAAGTACTTGGACTTGTATTTTCAAATGATTTTGTTAATGAATTATAATAAAGAGTATTACATTTATCTCTTATATTATCAATATGTTTATAACTATTTACCCCAAATATTAATTCATATGCAGATTTTACATCATTCTCTGAAATACTTATTTTAGTTGTATCATCAACAATATTTTTTTGATATATATTATATGCAAGATTTAATTTATATTCTTCATTCATTTTAGATGTAGTCATTTTTTTATTGTTATATATCAAATCTTGGCTAATATTGTCATGAACATTACTATAAAGATTAATAATATTAGGATTGTTAATATCTAGTTTAATATCTTTTTCTTCGTGTCTTTTAGAAGTTATTTCACTTGTAGTATTTTTTTCTTTTTCTGGAAATATTATTTCATAGTCATATAATAAAAATAATACTAAAAAAACTATAATTATAAGTAAAACTATTATCATTATAAATGATGCTTTTTTACTATTTTTTTTAGATTTTTCTATGTCACTTTCTATTACTCTTTTTTTTATATCTTTTTTCATATTACCACCAATATCCTTCTAAATTTATGCTATCACAAATAGAAATTATTTTCTATACTAAATTAAATAAAAAAAACTCAATTAAGAGTTTTTTTTATTTATTGTAATGTATATTGGTAAGGATCTTCACTTTCTTCTTGTTGTTGTGCAACATTCTCAACATAGGCATCAACTGCTGCTTCATTTGAAGTTGTAGTATTAATATTAGTATTCTCTTGTTGAACAGGTTCTTCATAAACAACTTCAACTTCTTCTTGATAGTCATATGATTGACTAGAAGAAGACTCTGTTGAATAGCTTGGAGTAGTAGGTTCTGGTTCAGATACCGGATTTGTAGAAGTAGGTGTTGATTCAGGTACTGTATTTGTAGAAGTAGGTGTTGATTCAACTACTTCATCAGATTTAGTACTAGTTTCACTTGAACCTGATAAATCTTGAGTATTGTCATTATTATCTGTAGATTCAGCAGCTTTATCAAATTCAGCACCAGTTTTATTTGGATCTGGCAAATTCTGATTAACTCCACTATCATCTGTTGTTATATCTTTTACTGAATCATCAAGGTTTCCTGCATTATCTGAATGCTCGTTGTCAAAGTCTACACTACCAGAAAAATCATTTTCATTTACTGGCTTATCATTTGTTTTGTCAGTATCACTATTGTTTTTATTTATTTGATTATTTGCTTCATTAATATCAGCCTGTAATTTTTTTTCATCTGCTGCTACTTCTTGTTCTATTGTTTTAGCTTTTTCATCTTCCTGAGCTTGAATTTGTAATCTATTTAGTTCAGCAAGTGCTTCACCAGATGATTTACTCTTACTATTCCAAATTGCTATACCAGCATCAATTTGAGACTTTAATCTTTCTCGTTCATTAACAGGTACTTGATCTTCACTTACTGGTTCTCTAGTTGTTACACTTCTATACGTAGTTGAAGAAGTTGTATAAGAAGAAGCAGTTTGATAAGAACTTGTTGAATAACGAGTACCAGAAGTATAAGTAAAGTTTTCAGCACAATTTTCAAAATTATAATTGACTTTAAATTGAAAAGCAGCTAATTTACTTAATTCTCTATGTTCATCATCTATAACATTTATTCCATATTCATCTAAATAACTATTAATTGCATTTCTATATTCGTCATATGTTGGATTAGAAAAATCAGTATTTGAACTTAAAGTAATAGTTTCAACTCTTTCAAATTTTTCTTCTGCATAATTACATAAACCCGTATCATTTAACCAATCAATTGATGTATCATCTAATGTTAAATCTACATCTAGGTTTTGCCACATTATTTCACCAGCAGCAACCATAGGTATGACTGATAATTTATATGATTCTATTGAATTGCGAGAATCAGCATGAGAAATTCCCTCGGTTCTTACTTCATCTGTTATTGGAAAATCACACCTGATTTGTTCATAAAAAGCATTAATTTTATCAAGTTTTTCTTGTCCTGTTGCTGAATTTGCTTCTATAAACATTTGATGCATTTTATTATAGTAATCTTTAGCTTCTTGAGTTTCAAGTAAACAGCTCATATCAACTTGGCTTTCAGGTGTTTCAATAACATATGCTCCCATTAATTGTAATGTTGCATCTTTATAGGCATTAGTTAAATCTTCTGAATATATATTTGCACCATTAAATATAGCTTTTAATTGATCTTTTGAATAATCATTATAAGCAACTTGTAAAGCACTAACTTCATCGAATGATAAAGCTGCCCTTATAACTTTTCCTTCTTCCATATGAGCACTGGCAAATTTTCCATTAAATGTAGTTATTCCAGAATATAAATTTGTCATTGCTGTTTTTTGGGTAGTATTTGTGGTTTCATTTAGTAGTTCATCTACTGTATCTTCTGATTTAATTTCTTGAGTTGTTGTTGTAGATGAATTATCGCTACTATTTTTATTATTTAATGTACTAGCAACAGCACCTCCACTACTTCCTAAAACTAAAGCTGACGCTAAAGTTGTTGCTATTGCTTGATTCCTAAAGTTTGCAGATATATTTGGCATTTGTATTTTATTTATTTTTCTAATTTTATTGTCATTTATTTTTTTATTTGAAACAAAGTAAGACTTTGCTCTAGAAAAAGCATTATTTTTTTCATTACTTAAATTAGATTGACTTTTTATTTTTTTAGATGTGAAAAAAGATCTAATTTTAGAAAAGATATTTATTTTTTCTTTATTTAAGTAGGATACTTTCTTTGCTTTTCTAGATGAGAAGAAAATTTTAATTTTAGAAAAAATATTCGTTTTTTTACTGCTTAAATTAGACTTTTTCTTTAATTGTCTAGATGCAAAGAAAGAATTTACTTTCTTTAAAGGATGTAAAGTTTTTAAATCATCATTTCTTTTAATATTAATTGGTTTATCAAGTGGTCTTAAAACTCCAGTTTTTAATAAACCTATTTCGTTACCACCTATATTATCATTTCTTTCTAAATTATATTCTTGATTAAATCTTTTTTCGGACATTACTTGAACAGAATTATTCATAAAATTATAGAACTCATCGTCATTAGTTATATTATTAATTTTAAGTAAATTATAACATGCCTTCATTCCGTCTATATATGAAACCTTTTCTAATTTTCCATTTTGATAAACTATACACGCTTTCCGTTCGGAATTTTCAGCTTCAAAATTTTCATAAAATATTATTTCTTTTATTTCATTCATTCAAAACACCCTCCTACTTTTGTTTCTTTCTTCCTGTATATGTCCAACCATTATTAAGTAATGATTTATCATTATATTTACTCCATTTAATACTAGTTGAACCTTTACTTATTAATTTTCTTGATTTAGTACTTTGATAACATACTGTTCCATATAATTTTTCAGTTCTAGTTGATTTTTCAGTTACATTTACTGTTCCATAAATTGGAACTGTTTTAATACTATATCCACCACAGCTTGCTTCATAACTTGTTTGAGTTGAACTTGATGTTGATGAAGAGGATGATGAAGTAGTGATAGGAATAGTAGTTGAAGAAACACTTGTTAATTCTCCAGTATATGTATATTTATCGTAGTAATAATTTGGAAGTGTGGTACAAGTATCAGAACAATAACTATAGTCTGCTCCGACAAATTTGTAACTTACTCCTGCTGTATCTCTTGGTGGGTTACTATAACTTGCACGTCCAACATACTGCCAACTACCAACAGACCTTCCAGTTGTTCTTGTTATTGTATTTATTGTCGTATAGGTTGTAGCAGTTGTTGTAGCATATAATGTATTATTTATTTTTACAAAATTATATTTATTACATGATTTAACTTGATATGATCCAGTTTGAACAATTTGACTTCTTTTTTTGGCATAAGTTTTACGATAAGTACCAATTTGTTCTTTTCTACTTGTCATTTGTAATTTATATAGACAAGATGGATTACTATCACTACAATTTATTTCTTTTGTAGAACAATTAGTCTTTTTCCAATCAGACCAACTTGTCCAATAACTAAATCTAGAACTAGTTGTCTTCTTGTATTCATAAATATACTCTGGCTTATATGTTGGCTTTGGTGAATCACTTGGCTTTGGTGAATCACTTGGCTTTGGTGAATCACTTGGCTTTGGTGAATCACTTGGTGTTGGATTCGGCTCATCACATTCTTTACCTCTACATGGTTTATCACTTGGCTTGTATGTTGGTTTTGTAGTCGGAGTCTTATTTGGTTTACTTGTTTTACAATGACTTCCTTTACAACTAGTATTTGATGGCTTAGTACTTGGATAGTAATAAGTACCATCCTTTATTGTACCTTTAATTGGAACAGTAGAACTTATACTAGAATTCTTTGAACTATTATAAGTTGTAGTACTAGTAGATTGTTTTTCACAAATATAAGAATCACAATATGTATAGCAACCTAAATGAACTAATATATAGTCTTCTTTTTCACTATCTTTTAAATTTACTTTCAATAAGTATTCATCATCTAATTTTGTTATTTTTACATAACTTGCTTCAACATCACAAGCTTTATTGTTTTTATCTATTAGAGCAACAATTAGCTTTTTACCAATCATATCACTTAGAGTCATAGTATCTGACTCACCAACTTCTTTTGGTAATCTCTCATCTGTATAATAAGAAATTGCTGCTTGTTTCATTTTATCTAAATTATCTGAAAAGATCTGTGAAGTAACTGCTTCAATTCCTGAAGTATCACAAACTCCTGTTGAACATTGCTTAGTCTGAACATTCTTTTGATTATATTTTGGAACTAACCATACTAATAATCCTACAACTAATATTACTAAAATTACTTTTAAAACAAAGTTCCTTATTGGATAACCTTTCTTTTCATACTCATCTTCATACATACTAAATACCCCCCTATAACGTCATCTGTTCACTATAATATTACTAAAATGCTTATTTGTCAATGTTTTTTCAACTTAACAATGGTCATTCCTGCATTAAAATTGTCTATTTTATATTTTTCAACCAATTTATTTCTTTTCAAAACTTCTTGTGTTGTTTTTTTGATTATTCCAGTTCCATTACCATGAATTATAATAACCTTCTCATCTTTTATTTTATAATGATCATTTATAAAATCATTTATTAAAATTCGAGCATAATCTCTATCTACTCCATGTAAATCAATAGTTGGTAAATTATCATATAATGTTATCATAATTTAATACTTCTTCTAATTTTGGTATAGAAAATCTTGATCCAATTTTTGTTACAGAAATAGCACTAGTTATTGAGGCATAATGAATTGCCTTTTCTAGGGGATAACCATTGCCTAAAAAATAAGTTATCGCACCATGAAAAATATCTCCTGCTCCAGTTGAATCTTTAGCAGTAACTTTAATACTTGGAATAATCTTATATTGACCATCTATTTGAGTAAAACTGCCAGCTGCTTCTAAAGTAATAATAACTGTATTTTGAAAATAAATTTTTAATTCATTATAAACTTCAATTAAAGAGTTTAGATTACTTATATCTATCTTTTTTTTGCTAAATCTTTCAGCAAATTCTTTTGAACAAACTAAATATTTTACTTTTTTACCTAATTTTAATGTATCTTCAGTTAATCTTCCAGCATCTATTACACTAAGAGCATCTGGATTATTATTAAGTACTTCTAAAGCAGTTTCTGGATGTTCACCATCTATTAATATTAAATCTGCTTTATCTGTTATAATATTATCTAATTTTTTTATAGGATCTTTTTTAGAAGTAATAATAGTCCTTAATCCATTACTCATATTAGCAATTATAAAACTACTAGATGTTTGATAATTTTTCCTTTTTTCTAAGTATTTAGTATTTGCACCTATTTTTTTAAATTCATCAATAATTCTATCTCCATAATAATCATCACCTATTACTGAGCAAATAGTAGTTTCTATTCCCCATTTAGCTAGTAGATAGGCTCCATTTGATGCTGGACCTCCACCACATTCAATATGATTTTCTATTCGATATTTAAAATTTTCTATTGGATAAGCATCCATTGGTAAAGTAGTATCATAAGTAGAATGTCCCACACAAATTGCTTTCATAAATTTCACCTCATTATATAATTTATATTCATCTTCATTATATAATTTTTTATAATAAATTGCTAGTAAAGAAAAAGATTGTTAATTAAATTAGTTAACAATCTTTAAATATTATTTATTTTATTTTTATAAACAACATATGATGTAGAACCAGCTACAATCAATAAACCTGCTAAACCTATTAACCCTCCATTTGCTCCTGTGTCTGGTGAATTAACTACTTGAGATGTAGCACTATCAGACTCAGTTGAGTTTGTATCACTAGTTGTAGAGCTTTCATCTGTTGTAGTATTAGATTTAGTATTTTCACTCGTTGTTTGTGAGCTATCACTAGGTGTCGTACTATTGTCGCTAGTTGTAGAACTATCACTTTTTGAACTATCTGATTTCTCTACTGTTGTTGTATTAGAATTTAGATTTTTTCTTGATGAACTATTTTTACTTGTTAATTTAGCAATGATAAATATTAATAAAATAATAATTATAATTACAATAATCCATCTAACAATTGTTCTAATTAAATCACTCATATCCGTTCCTCCTTTGCCAATATTATAACACATTTTTTAAAAATTGCTATCTTTTTTAGCACTTATTACATAACAAGAACTATTTTTTATCTTTTTTAAGTGTTTTTTTTGGTAATGCATCTTTTCTTGAAAAATTTTGACGACCTTTTTTATCTGGTCCAAGAGCTTTAACCATTATTTCATCACCTACTGATAAGACATCACTTGGTTTATCAATCCTCTTATCAGCTATTTGTGATACATGAACAAGTCCTTCGCAACCTGGCCATAACTCTACAAAGCAACCAAAATCTTCAAGTTTTACAACTTTAGCATTATAGATTTTACCAACTTCTACTTCTCTTGTAATATCTTCAATCATCTTACGAGTTTTATCAATTATATTTTGATCATTATGATAAATTATAACTCTACCATCATCTTCTAATTCTACTTTAACAGCATTAACATTAGTTACTTCAGTAACATTTGAAGCATCACAGATAATTTTAGTAATTGTTTCTCCACCCTTACCAATAACATCTTTTATCTTAAGTGGATTTATCATAAATGTTTCCATCTTTGGAGCATATTTAGATACCTCTTTACGAGGTTCTGGTATTTGTTTTTCAATGACATCTAATATTTCTAGGCGAGCTTTTTTAGCTTGAGTTAAAGCTTCTTTTAATATTTTTTTAGTTACTCCTTTAATTTTTATATCCATTTGAAGAGCAGTAATACCATTTCTTGTTCCAGCAACTTTAAAATCCATATCTCCTAAATGGTCTTCCATTCCTTGAATATCAGTTAAAATAGTATAGTCTTTGCCATGAGTAATTAATCCCATAGCAATTCCTGCAACTGGAGCTTTTATTGGAACTCCTGCTGCCATTAGTGACATACAACCTGCACAAATACTTGCCTGTGATGAAGATCCGTTTGATTCAAGTATTTCAGAAACAACTCTAATGGTATATGGAAATTCTTCCTCAGATGGAATTACTTGAAGAAGTGCCCTCTCACCTAATGCACCATGTCCTATTTCACGACGACCTGGTGCTCCATATCTACCAGTTTCTCCGACAGCAAATTGTGGAAAGTTATAATGTAACATAAATCTCTTTTGATCTTCCAATCCAAGACCATCTATTATTTGATGTTCGTTTATAGCACCAAGTGTTGTAACAGAAAGAGCTTGTGTCTCACCTCTTGTAAATAAAGCCGAACCATGTGTTCTTGGAAGTAAATCAATATCTGTAGATAAAGGTCTAATCTCGTCCACTGCTCTTCCATCCGACCTGATACCTTCTTTAACAACAATATTTCTAAATAATTCATATTCTATTTTACTTACTACTAATTGTACTTTTACGAGTAATTCTTTTAATTCTTCTTCTTTTAACTTATTTTCATTCTCAGTAGTAAATAGATCTATCATTTCTTGTTTAATATTATCAATTGCTTCATACTTTTCTAATTTTTCTTTAATATGAAGAGCTTTATTCATTTTATCAGTAATTAATGAGCTAATGCGATCTTCTAATTCTTTTTCTGGAG
This sequence comes from uncultured Erysipelotrichaceae bacterium, assembly GCA_902776735.1. Lineage (GTDB taxonomy): Bacteria > Bacillota_I > Bacilli_A > RF39 > UBA660 > UBA3789. The sequence continues at coordinate 14,023 of CACYRE010000005.1, forward strand.
TAAGAGTTTCATATTCCATCTTTTCAACCCCTACTTCAGCAATTATTTTGTTTTCAAATTCGATTAATTCTTTTACAGCATTATGTCCTTCCATTAATGCGTCTAACATGACTCCTTCTTTTACTTGTTTTGCTCCAGCTTCAACCATGTTAATAGCGTCATGTGTTCCTGCTACTGTTAAATCAAGGTCTGATTTTTCTTGCTCTTCTGCAGATGGATTTATAACAAATTCGCCATCTACTCTTCCAACTTTAACCCCTGCAATTGGTCCATCAAATGGTATCTTAGAAATTGATACAGCAAGAGATGAGCCTAGCATTGCTGCAAGTTCTGGAGAGCAATCTTGATCAACTGATAAAACAGTTGAAATTACTTGTACTTCATTTTTAAAACCTTCTGGAAAAAGTGGACGCATTGGACGATCAATTAATCTTGCAGCAAGTGTTGCAGCCTCACTTGGTCTACCTTCTCTTTTAATAAATCCTCCTGGTATTTTACCAACAGAATATAATTTTTCTTGATAATTAACTGTTAATGGAAAAAAGTCAGATAATAAGTTAGCTGTTTTAGAAACAACTGCTACACTTAAAACCACTGTATCATTAAATCTAACAAGTACAGCTCCATCAGCTTGCTTAGCAAGGCATCCATGTTCAACAACAATTTTTTTACCATGAAAATCCAATTCAAATACTTTTTTCATATTTACCTCTCTTTCAAAAAAAATAGACACGAAAAAATGTGTCTACTTTCTTAAACCTAATTTTTTAATTAATTCACGATATGCTTGAATATCATTTTTAGCAAGATATTGTAGCATATTCTTTCTTTGACCAACTTTCTTTAAAAGTCCTCTACGTGAATGATAATCATGAATATGTACTTTTAAATGCTCAGTCAATTCATTAATTTCTTCTGTAAGAATTGCTATTTGAACTTCAGCTGAACCAGTATCTTTTTCATCTCTAGCATATTTTTTGATAATTTCTTGCTTTTTTTCTTTTGTTAATGCCATATTAACACTTCCTTTCTTAATAATTCACCATAACTAAGTAAGAAATCGGAAATTTTTCTAACTGAGTTACAGTAAGTAAATGTATTATATATTTTTTTTTTAACAATTGCAACTATTTTTACTTTAAAAAGAGAAATATTTATGATAAATTTATTATGGTGATACGATGAAAAAATTAAATATTAAAATGATTATTAGAAGTATTATAGTATTTGTTGGATTCTTCTTATCTAGTTATTTGCAATATATTCCTGTAATATTATTTAAATTAGATATTTCAAAAATTAGAAATAATATTGGTATGCAAGTTTTATTATCATGTTTTTCTAGTTTTGTTTTTATGATTATCTTATTAATTATATATAATAAAGATTTAAAAAGAGAATTTAAAACATATATTAGCAATTTTTCAAAAAATTTTGATACTGGTTTTAAATGGTATTTAGTTGGACTACTAATTATGATGATAAGTAATTTATTTTTATATTATGTTTTATCTTCTGGTGGAGCGATTAATGAAAATACAGTACAGAAAATGATTAAGTCTTCTCCAATATTAATGGCCATCGATGCTTGTATAATTGGTCCATTCAATGAAGAAATTATTTTTAGAAAATCATTATATGATATTTTTAAAAAGAATAAATATATTTTTATTATTCTTTCATTCTTATTATTTGGTGGAGCTCATGTATTTAGTACTGCTAAGACATTAACTGACTACTTATACATAATTCCTTATGGAGCTCTAGGTGGAGTGTTTGCTATTAGTTACAGTAAAACTAATACAGTATTTACTTCAATGATTATGCATATATTACATAATAGTGTTTTACTTATATTATCCTGTTTAATTTACTTTTAACAAAAAGAGATATCATTTGATATCTCTTCCTCTTTTTATATTCTTATCTATTATAGTTACTGGAATACAAATAATAGAGTCTAGTACAATAGTTACAAAATATTTCGTCCAATATTCATCTAATACCATTTTATCTAAATTAACTAAAGTATAAATCATAATAAATATAATTATAGAAAATAAATATGTTATAAAAACCAAAATTGATGGAGAAGTCGTATTATTAAGTAAAAAACTATAAATAGTTAAGTTAATGAATTGACTTATTACATAGGCAAAGAATTCTCCAGCTAAATTTGTTAATATTAGGTCTTTTCCTAAAGCAAATGATATAAGTGCCATAAAACAAATTGTAATTACTGCAGACATTGAAATAGCAGCAACAGCTTTTTTATAATCATATTTTTTGGTAATATAATTAACCAATAAATAAGAAAATGGTAGTAAGATAATTGCAAAACTAATAGCTAAACCACTTATTTTAAATGTATATGTTTTTAATGATTCAGTAAGAATTGCCAAAGTAGTTAGTAATAAAATATACATCCAAGAATCATCATATAATTCAGTTCCTTTTTTTGCCATATATTCACCCTCTCATAGTAATAATTTTAACACAAGATTTTTTCAAATAAAAGAAAAGACAATTAATTATTTTTGTCTTCTTTAATCTTATCTATTATTTTATCAATATGTTCTCCATATGCAATAGATGTATCATAGATAAATATTAATTCTGGAGTATGTCTAATATCTACTTTTTCAGCAAGTTTTGTTCTTATAAATGAGGAAGCTCGCTCAAGTGCTTTTTGAGTTTCTAGTTTCCTATTTTCATCTAAAACCGTATAATAAATTTTAGCAAAACTTAAATCATTAGTAATATCTACTCCCGTAATTGTTACAAACTTAATTACTTCATCCTTAATTTCTCTATCTAAGATTATACTTATTTCTTGTTGGTATGTATGATTAAGTCTTTTAATTTTTATATTTGGCATAATACCTCCTACTATTTTTTTACTTCTACTAGTTCGTATACTTCAATAATATCTTTTTCTTTATAATCTTGGCAATTGGTTAAAGTAATTCCGCAATCCATGTCTTTCTTTACTTCTTTAACCTGATCTTTTTCATGTTGAAGGGTATTTACTTCACCATTATAAATTACAATATTATCTCTGATAATTCTTGCTTTAGCATTACTTTTAATTATTCCACTTAGAACATGGCATCCAGCAATTAAACCAACTTTAGAAAATTTAAATATTTGTCTAACTTCAGCTTGACCAATGACTTTTTCTTCATATTCTGGATCTAACATACCTTTCATGGCTTTTTCCATATCTTCGGCTACCTTATAAATAATATCATAGTATTTAATTTTAATACCATATTCTTTAGCTATATCTAGAGTTGCTGTATTACTACGAACATTAAATGCAATAATTATTGCCTTTGAAGCACTGGCCAAAACAACATCACTTTCACTAACTGCTCCAACAGCTGCTCTAATAACATTTACTCTTACACCTTCAACATCTATTTTTTCTAGTACGCCTTTAACAGCTTCTAAAGAACCATTTACATCGGCTTTTAGAATAACATTTATCTCTTTTTCTCCTTCTTTAATACGACTAAATAAATCTTCTAAGCTCATACCACTTAAGTTAGTATCCTCACTCTTAGCTTTTAGCTGTCTTTCATGAGCGATTTCTTTAGCTTGTTTTTCTGATTCAAAAGCCATAAATTTATCTCCTGCACTTGGTATATCAGAAATTCCTGTTACTTCAACTGGTGTTGATGGTTTTGCTTCAACTATATTGTTTCCTCGATCATCTTTTAATGTTCTTACTTTACCATAATAATTTCCAACAACTATTGGGTCTCCTAGACGAAGTGTTCCATTTTGTATTAATAATGTTACTGTAGTTCCAACTTTATTATCTTTTTTAGATTCAACTACTGTTCCAGTTGCATATCTATTAGGATTTGCTTTATATTCTTGCATTTCAGCTACTAATAAAATATTTTCTAATAATTCATTAATTCCAACTCCAGTTTTAGCAGAAATCTTATTAACAATTACATCTCCACCCCACTCTTCAGGAGTTAAACCATTTTCTACAAGTCCTGTCATTACTCTATCTATATTAGCATCTGGCTTATCAATTTTATTTATTGCAACAATAATTGGTACATGTGCTGCTTTAGCATGATCTATTGCTTCAACAGTTTGTGGCATTATTCCATCATCTGCTGCTACAATTATTATTACAATATCTGTAATACTAGCTCCTCGTGCTCTCATTTCAGTAAATGCAGCATGTCCTGGTGTATCGATAAACGTAATTAATTTATTATTATATTTTACAGAATAAGCACCTATTGCTTGAGTAATTCCACCAGCTTCACCACTTACTACATCAGTATTTCTAATAGCATCCAACAAAGTCGTTTTTCCATGATCTACATGACCCATTATTGTAACAACTGGTGGCCTTGTAACTAAATCTTCTGCTTTATCTTCAATTTCATAATTTTCAAAGTTAGAAATATCTTGTGTTTCTTCTTTTTTCAAAACTTTATCATATTCAGCTACTAAAACTTCTGCCGAGTCAAAATCAAGTGACTGATTAACTGAAGCCATTATTCCTAAACCCATTAATTTTTTTACTAATTCAATAGGAGTTACATTTAATTCATTGGCCAAATCAGTAACAGTCATATTATTTTTATAAATTATAGTATTATCATCAATTTTTGTTTCATTACTTTGTAACTTTTCACGATGCTTATAAATTTTCTTTCTTTCTTTCAAAAATTCTTTTTTGCTTTTATTGTTGTCATTTTTTTTAACTTTTTTTTGCTTTACTTTAGTAAATGAAGTAGTATCATCTAAATCAATATTGGTTTCACTTGCTAGTTCTTCAGCTTTATCTTCTACTTCTTCCTCAAGTCTTCTTTCTTTTTCTACTTCATCATCTACTATTTCTTCATTTTGTAATTCATTATCAAGTTCAATTACACTTGTTTCGTCTAGGTCGGTGTTCTCATCCTTATAATCAATACCAATTTTATCACATAGTGCTTCAATTTCTTCAATTGTCTTATTTACATCAATCGCATAATCTTTAATTGTCATCATGAAGACTCACCTCACTTTTCTATTATTTTTCTTATTTCTTCATAAACACTATCCTCTATCTTACTTTCTAATCTATGCTCTAAAATCTTAGTTTTTTGAGCAGTTTCTAAAACTTTAAGATCTCTTTTAATATATGCTCCTTTACCATTTAACTTTCCTGTTTCGTCTGGTTTTATTTCTCCTTCTGGTGTCCTAACAATCCTAAGTAATTCCTGTTTAGGAAGAGTTTCTTTAGTAACGACACATGTTCTTAGAGGTACTTTTCTTTTTTTCATTGTATCACCCTATCTAAAATTTATTCCTGCTTCTCTTGCTTGTTCAGTTGTTTTAATATCTATTTTTTTAAATTTTGTTAAACGAGTAGCAAGACGGGCGTTTTGTCCTTTTTTACCAATAGCTAGAGAAAAATTGTCTCCATCAGCTATTACCATAGCTTCTAATCTCTTTGGGTCCGTAATAGCAACTGTTAGATCTTTAGCTGGGCTTAATGCATTAGCAATAAATACAGCTGGATCTTTATCATATTTAACTATATCTAGTTTTTCACCATGTAATTCTTCAATAATTCTTGCTATTCTAGAACCTTTTTCTCCAATACATGCTCCAATTGGGTCAACACTCGCATTTTCAGAATAAACTGCTACTTTACTTCTACTTCCAGCATCCCTAGCAACACTATAGATTATAACAGTTCCATCATTAATTTCTGGTATTTCAAGCTCAAATAGTCGCTTAACAAAACCATAATATGTTCTTGAAAGTAAAATTAATAAATTTTTACCATTATTATCTACTTTAGTAACATATACTTTTATTTGAGAGCCCATCTCAATTTTTTCTCCAGGAATACAATCTTTTTTAGGAAGTATTCCGTTAGTTCTACCTAAATCAATATAATAATTATCTGTATCTTCTAAGGCTACAGTTCCAACAAGTAACTCATCTTGTTTGTCACCATATTCTTCCATAATACTATTTCTTTCTGCTTCTCTGATTTTTTGAATAACTACTTGTTTAGCAGTTGAGGCTGCTACTCTTCCAAAATCTTTTGGTGTAACTTCTGTATCAATTGTATCTCCTATTTCTAGTGTCTTATCAATTTTTTTAGCATCACTTAATTTAATTTCTGTTTCTGGATTGAAGAAAGATGGTACCTCTTTTTTAGGAGGCTCTTTTCCTTCAACTATAGCTTTCTCTTTTTCTTCTTCTTCCTTTTCTTCTTCCTCTTTAGTATCCTTATTCTCATCAATTGCATAACTTTCAAATATAGCATCTTCATATTCTTCTTTTGTCATTTTATCATCTGGAACTACTGTTAAATATGAATATACTTTTATTTGACCAGTTTCTCTATCAAATAATACTTTAACATTAGTCTTAGAGTGAAAGTTTTTCTTATAAGCAGAAGTTAAAGCAAGTTCCATAGCACTATATATTACTTCTGGATCAATTTCTTTTTCTTTAACAAGTTCATCTAAGGCTTTTTTGAATTCTTTACTATCCATTCTTAATCTCTCCTTTCTCTTTAGAATAAATATCTAATTCATCGCAATCTTGTAGCAACTCTACATGTTCATCCATAATTTTATTTATTATTCTAGAAGCATTTGTTACTCTATTTAAATCAATTATTTCATCACTATCTAAAACAATATTTAAAACTTTTTTTCCTTCCTCAGTACTAATAAATGTATCATCAACAAAAATATTTAATTTTTTTATCTTATCATCTAAAAGTACTTTAATTTTATCTTTCATGAGAAGCCTCCTTGTAAATAATAAGAGTGGGATTTCTTTTTCCCACTCCTTTCTCAAGTATTATAACACAGAAGTTATAATTTACAAAATATTTTTATACTTTTGTTATCATTCCATGATAATATCATGTTAAATTTTTCTATCTAAAAATTTTTCCATGTCACTAACATATTATTTTTTACTTGATATATTCCTAATAATTTACTATTTTGATCTTGAAATATTACTTTATCTTTAATATTAAAATTATTTTTTATTGGGACACCATTGCTTACTTTAAAGGCTAAATCTTTATCTAAAATAATTACTGGATAATTAAGACATTTTTCAATACTTAATAATTTAAAATTATTATTTCTGATATCTTCTAAAGTATATGATTCTTCAATTCTAATATCTCCTTGACTAATTCTTGTAAGTTTTGACATAGTCATTGGAATATTTAAATAAAGACCAATATCATTAATTAAACTTCTTATGTAACAGCCTTTACTAACTATGGCTCTAAAAGTAAATTTATTATTACTCTTACTTAATAATTCAATTTTCTTAATAGTTACATTTTTCTTAGGTAATTCTATTTTTTCATTATTTCTAGCATACTCATATAACTTTTTACCATTTACTTTTATAGCTGAATATATTGGTACTTGTTGCAAATAGGTAGTTTGAAAATGATTTAGAGCAGCACTCAAATTTATATTTTCTGGTATATTAGCTTTTTCTATTATTTTACCTTCAATATCATAAGTATCTGTTTTTATACCCATTATTACCTCAGCAATGTATTCCTTATAAGTAGAAGTTAATAATTCTGCTATTTTGGTAGCTTTACCAATGGTTATTAAAAGAACTCCTTCAGCTAATGGATCAAGTGTTCCCGTATGGCCTACTTTTTTTAAACCAAATATTTTGCTTATTTCATTAACATAATCACGTGAAGTAGGACCAGATTTTTTATTTAAAGCAATTACACCTGAAAAGTTAATTAAATATTCTTCTAGAGTTAAATTATTATTCATAATTAAATTAGCAGGTAGAAATCCAACATATCTTATATGCCACGGCTCATAGTTATAACCAGTTATTTTTTCTTTTCCTTTTGGATATCTTAAAATAAAGCCAAAATCTTTTAAATATTTAAAAATATTTTCATAATATTTAGCTTGTTGCTCTAGTTCTTTATTATTTTGTGGATATTTACCATCTACCTTAATATTTATATCAATAGCAAGGCCTGTATGATGTTCAGAATATCCAGGGGTTGCTACAGTAAGTTTTGCATATTCTTCTCCATACATTTCTTTCAATTCTCTATAAATATCTATTTGATTGGTAATTGATCGATAAGCTGAAGAAATACCTATTTCAATATTTTTTAACAGAAGAAAATTTCTTAATTTTAAATAAGAATTATAAGTTTCTTCTTCTAAATAAATATCATTATTATCTATATCTTTTGTCTTTACTAAATTTATTTTATTTAGATAGGTATCTTTTATCTTATTATTTTTATTTACTAAAATAGTTTTTAACATTATTTTCTCCTTTAAAATAATGATAATTGATTAGAATCAGGTAATCCTTCTAAAATACCCATTTCTTTCATTTTATCAATTAAAGTTTGTGATATTTTAGCACGTTTTTGTAAGTCTTCAATACTTATAAATTTGCCCTTTTCTCGCTCAGCAACTATATTTTTAGCAACTGTATCTCCAAGACCATCAATCGCATTAAATGGAGGATATATTTCAGTATCATTTTTTGGTGTCCAAATAGTTGCATCACTTTTATATAAATCAATATTTAAAAACTTTATTCCACGAGCAGCTGCTTCCAATGATACTTTTAGACTTTCAGCTTGACCATTTTCTTTATTAGTTGCCTCATACCCTTTTGCTTCTATGTCTTCAAGTCTGGCTTTTATAGAAGAATAACCTTTTATCATATTAATAACATCAACATCTGTTGCTTTAGAAGTTAACCATGAAGAATAAAAATATACTGGCATATGAACTTTATACCAAGCTATTCTAAAAGCACTTATGACATAGGCTGCTGCATGGGCCTTTGGGAACATGTATTTTATTTTCGAACAAGAATTAATGAACCACTCAGGAATGTTTGCTTCTTGCATAGTTTTAACATGTTCTTTCCATGTTTCTGTATCTTTTGATGCTTTTCCTTTACGAACAAATTCCATTATTTTGAAGGCTTTTATTGGCTTTACTCCATGATACATTAAATAAACCATAATATCATCACGACAACCTATAGTTTCTTTAAATGGTACAATATTTTTTTCAATTAGTTCTTGAGCATTACCTAACCAAACATCAGTCCCATGAGAAAGTCCAGATATTTTGATTAGTTCAGCAAATGTTGTAGGTTTTGTATCTTCTACTAATTTTATTGTAAATGGTGTTCCAAACTCCGGTATTCCTAAAGTTCCTGTATTACACATTATTTGTTCTTTTGTAACACCTAAGGCTTCAGTTGAAGTAAATATTGACATAGTTGCTTTATCATCTAATGGTACTTTTAAAATATCGGTATTTGATTGTAACTGAATTAATCTTAATTGTGTTGGATCAGAGTGACCTAAAATATCTAGTTTTAGTAGGCACTGGTCAATTGAATGATAATCAAAGTGTGTAGTTCGCCATTCAGCGGTTGGATCTTCAGCTGGATATTGGAAAGGCGTAAAATCATATACTTCCATATAGTCTGGTACAACAACAATTCCACCTGGATGTTGTCCGGTTGTTCTCTTAACTCCAGTACAACCTAAGGCAAGACGCTCAACTTCAGCTGTTCGCATATCGGTAATCCCTTTATCTTCACAATAACCTTTTACATAACCAAAAGCCGTTTTATCAGCAACTGTACCAATTGTACCTGCACGGTAAACATTATCTTCTCCAAATAATACTTTTGTATAGGCATGAGCACTTGCTTGATTTAAATCGGAAAAGTTAAGATCAATATCAGGAACTTTATCGGCATTAAATCCTAGGAAAGTTGCAAAAGGCATGTCCTGACCATCTTTTATCATTTTTATGTGACAATTAGGACAATCTTTGTCTGGTAAGTCAAACCCTGATGATAAGTCAAACCCTGATGAATAAGTAGCTCCAAGAGAATTTCCTTCATCATCTTCAAAAATACTAAGCTTACATTTTGGACAACGATAGTGAGCAGAAAGTGGATTTACCTCAGTTATTCCCATCATAGTCGCGACAAAGCTTGAACCAACTGAACCACGGGAACCTACTAAGTAACCTTCATCATTAGAGTGTTTAACAAGTCTTTGAGCTATCAAATATATTGGATCAAATCCTCCACCAATTACTCCACCTAAGGTTTTCTTTACTTTCTTCTCTAATGCCTTATCATCCAATTCCTCTTCTGTTGTCTTTTTAACATAATCAGTAACA